>NZ_QCXS01000004.1:300000-432382 GCF_003260015.1 Nakamurella deserti
ACGCCAAGGTCGTGGTCACCCAGCCCACCGCCGGATCCTTCAAGGCGTTCAGCGCCGTCTGCACACATCAGGGCTGCCTGGTGTCCAAGATCGAGACGGACAAGATCCTCTGCAACTGCCACGGCAGCAGCTTCTCCATCACCGACGGCTCCGTCCTCGGCGGCCCCGCTCCCACCCCGCTGCCCGCGCAGGACATCAGCGTCGACGCCGGCAACATCCGACTGGGTTCGAGTTGACGGTCGCGGTCGCGCTCCCGCTGAGCCTGTCGTGACCCGATCACCGTTGCTGTCCTGGCGGCCGCGACCGGGTCGTCCGACCGGCGGTCGGCCGCGGGCGGTCCGCACGGTCCTCGGAGGGATCGCGGCCGCCGCGTCGCTCGCCGCCTGCGGCGCCGAGCCCGCGGCGACGACCCCGCCGACCACCGATTCGTTGATCGGACAGGTCTGCTGCGTGGTGCCCAGCCACGGTGCCGCGGAAATGGTGGACGGCATCGAGACCGCCCACAACGGCTGGGACAACACGCTGGTCAGTTGGTTGGCCCCGCATGACGCAGTTGCCAGCCAGATGGCGGAGATGGCCGCAACCCAGGCCGGCAGTGCACAGGTACGCGACCTCGCGGCGGGGCTCGACGCCCAGACCGCGCCGCGCTACCTCCAGTTGTCGGCCATGGCCGGCGCCTGGAGTCAGCCGATCCCGTCCACCGATCCGGCGGACGCCGCCGGTCACGACCACGGCGGCGGCGTCACCGAAGCCGACACAGCGGCCACTCTGATCCCACTGACCGGTGCGGACTTCGACCGCGAGTACCTGAAGATCATGATCGGTCACCACGAGGCGGCCGCGGTGATCGCCGAGAACACGATCGCCAACGGCGAGAACGACCAGGCCAAGGCCCTCGCACAGACCCTTCTCGACACGCAGGCGCCGGAGCTCGCCACGATGCAGGCACTGCTCGGCGAGGTCTCGTGAGAAGTCGCTTCCCGTCCCACCGGCGCGCGGCCCCGGGCCTGTCGATGCGGTGGCGGGTCGTCGCGGCGATGCTGCTGGCCGCGCTGCTCACCGGTTGGTTCGCCCTGCCCGCGCTCGCACACGCCACGCTGACCACGGCGACCCCGGGTGACGCGTCGGTCGTCGAGCGGGCACCGACGGTCGTCACGCTGACCTACGACGAGGCCGTGGGCCTCCAGAACGGCGCGGTCAAGGTACTGGCACCGGACGGCACCCGCGTGGACACCGGGGAGGCGACCACCGGGGACGGCGGCCGGTCCGTGACCGCGCCGCTGCAACCCGGACTCGCTCGAGGCACCTACACCATCCTGTGGCGGGTGCTGAGCGAGGACAGCCACTCGATCTTCGGAGCCTCGACGTTCAGCGTGGGACAGCCCAGCGCCACCGTCGCCGGTGCCGCCGTGGAAGCCGAAGCGGGCGGCGGCGACGCCGCGAAACGGCTGCTCGGTGTCGGGCGTCTGCTGCTCTACGCCGGACTGGTCCTGCTCTTCGGCGGCCTCGCCTTCCTGGTGACGTTGTGGCCGCCGGGTCGCGCGGCGCCCAGGGTGGTGACCATCCTGCGGGTCGGGTGGGTGTCGACCGTCGTGGCCAGCGTCGCCGATCTGCTGTTGCAGGGCCCGTACACCGCGGGGCTGTCGCTCGGGAGCGCGTTGGATCCCGTGCTGCTGGCGAACGTGCTCGAAACCCGGTTCGGCGTCGCGACCGTGATCCGGTTGCTGCTGCTCACCGTGGTGGCTGTCCTGCTACGCCGACTCGACCGGATGTCCCGGCCGGCACTGTCCCTCGGGACCGCAGTGCTCGGTGTCGGGGTCATGCTCACCGTCTCGGCGCTGGGCCACTCCGGCGCCGGCGACCTGGTCGTGGTGGCGATGGCGGCCGACGCGCTCCATCTCGCCGCGATGTCGTACTGGCTGGGCGGGTTGGTCCTGCTCGGACTCGTGGTGCTGACGCGGCATCCTCTCGAAGCGGCCGCCATGCTGCCTCGCTGGTCGTCGATGGCCGCGACCGCCGTGTGCGTCCTGGTCGTGACCGGCACCTTCACCGCCTGGCGCCAGGTCCGTCAGCTGGACGCCCTCGTCAGCACCGAGTACGGCGTGCTGCTGCTGGTCAAACTGGGAGTGGTGGCGGTGGTCATGGGGCTGGCGGTGTTCAGCCGCGCGCTGGTGCGCCGGCGCCTCGGCGGCCGCGTCGGGGGAACCGTCCAGCCGTCCGCGGGTGCGGTGACCGCAGCGCCCGCACTGGTGTACGCCGACGGATCGACCGCCTCGACACCGTCGGGCGGGTCCTCCGGTCCCGTCGAGACGGCCTGTTCCCCGGCCGGTGTCGACACCGCAGGACCGGTCGACACCACCCCGGCGACCGATGGTCCCGTCACCGGGAGCGGGCTGCGGCGCAGCGTCGTGGTGGAGGCGGTCCTGGCCGCCGTGGTCCTGGGCGTCACCTCCGCGCTCGTGGCCACCACGCCGGCCCGGGACACCTACTTCCCGGTCTTCGAGCAGACGGTCGCGGCGACCGACGCACTGCAGGTGGACATCACGGTGGACCCGGCGCGCACCGGACTGAACGACCTGTCGTTCTCCTACAGCGCCGACAGCCGCCCGGTGGACGTGGTCAAGGTGTCGACGCGGTGGACGTCGGAGGACGGCACGTATGTCGTGCCCGCCGAGCTGACCCGGGCCGCCACCGGCGAGTACCGCTTCTCGGGCCTGCTGCTGCCCAGCGCCGGGACCTGGAAACTCGCCGTCACCACGCAGACCAGCGACATCGACACCGGCACCGTCGTTCTCGCCGTCCCCATCCGCTGAGCCGGCGCTCCGCGGCGTCCGGCCACGTGCTCGCGCATCCCGGCCGCGTTCGCGACCTCGCCCACCCCACTGAAAGAGACCCCGAATGAGTCATCGTGCGACCGCTGCCGTCCTGTCCGCACCGCACCGGCCCACGAGCCGCCGTCGGTGGGCCGTCGTGGCCCTGACTGCCGTCGGCCTGCTGCTGGGACCGCTCGCCGGGATCGCCTCGGCGCATGTGTCCGTCGTGTCCCCCGGCGCCACCCAGGGTGGGTACACCAAGGTGACCTTCCGCGTTCCGACGGAGAGCGACACACCCACGACGAAGGTCGAAGTGGCGATGCCCACCGACACCCCGATCGCCTCGGTCCGCGTGCAGCCGAAGGAAGGCTGGTCCTACCAGGTGATCACGGCGGCGCCGGCGACGTCACTGGCGGGCGACGACGGAGCCGTCACCGAGATCGTGAGCCGCGTCGTGTGGACCGCGACCGGCGACGGCATCAAACCCGGCGAGTTCGACGAATTCGACATCTCCGCCGGACCGCTGCCCGACACCGACCAGGTCGTGTTCAAGGTGCTGCAGACCTACGGCGGCGGAGACGTCGTGTCCTGGATCGAAGAACCGGTCGCGGGAGCGGAGGAGCCGGAGCATCCCGCACCGGTCCTGGCCCTGGCCCCGGCGGGCGCGGATGACACCCACATGGGCACGGCGATGGCAGCCGAGACGGCCGCTGACGGCACCACCTCCAACAGCGCTGCCGCGCAGGCGACGTCGACCGGAACGGCCACCACGCTGGCGATCATCGGGGTCGTCCTCGCGCTGATCGCGGTGGCCGGTGCGGCCTACGCCATCACCCGCGGGCGACGAACCGTCGGCTGACCGACGCGCCCCTGCCATCGGCCCGTGCAGGTACGCACGGTGGTCCCGGCCCGGATTCCCGCCAGCCTGCTGGTGGGACATCCGGGCTTTTCACTGTCCCTGTCTCACAACGGCTCTCGTCCCCGACCCCGGCCGTGACCGCGGTGACGTCCGTGCTCACAACGCTCGCCCGGGCGCTGTGCGTACAGCGTTACAGAAGCGGAACCCGCTGCCGCACAGGCGAAACGGCGCCCTCCTACCCTTCCGCCATGACCATGAAAACGAGCGCCGAGCAGCGCCTGGACCCGCCCACGACCTCAGCGGTGGGCACCATCGAACGTCCCCGGAAGGGCCGGTGGATCGACGACTGGCGCCCCGAGGATGAGCAGTTCTGGTCCGCCGGCGGGGCGAAGGTCGCCCGCCGCAACCTGTTCTTCTCCATCGCCACCGAACACGTCGGATTCTCGGTGTGGAGCCTGTGGTCGGTGATGGTGCTGTTCCTGGGCCCGCAGTACGGCGTGGACCCGGCCGGCAAGTTCCTGCTCACCGCGACGCCCACCCTCGTCGGCGCGGTGCTTCGCCTGCCGTACACCTTCGCCGTGGCCAAGTTCGGCGGACGCAACTTCACCATCTTCAGTGCCCTGCTGCTGTTGCTCCCGTGCATCTTCATCGCCATCGTCCTGGAGCCCGGTGTCTCCTACACCACCCTGCTGGTCGCCGCCGCGGTCGCCGGTGTGGGCGGCGGCAACTTCGCCTCGTCCATGACCAACATCAACGCCTTCTACCCGGAGCGACTCAAAGGGTGGGCTCTCGGGCTGAACGCCGGCGGCGGCAATCTCGGCGTGGCGGTCGTCCAGTTGGTCGGCCTGCTGGTGCTGGCCACCGCCGGTGCCGCGCACCCCAAGGTCATGGTGGCCGTCTACATCCCGATCATCGTGATCGTCGCCGTCGGGTCGGCCCTCACGATGGACAACCTGTCGGTGGCCAGCAACGCCAAGGGCGCCATGCGCCGGGTCGCGCGGGACGGCCACACCTGGATCATCGCGCTGCTCTACATCGGCACCTTCGGCTCTTTCATCGGCTTCGGCTTCGCCTTCGGCCAGGTGCTCCAGGTGCAGTTCAAAGGCACCTTCTCCACTCCGGTCAAGGCCGCCTACCTCACCTTCCTCGGACCTCTGCTGGGATCGCTCATCCGTCCTTACGGCGGCAAGCTCGCCGACCGATTCGGAGGCGCGAAGGTCAGCTTCTACAACTTCATCGCCATGGGTCTGGCCACTGCACTGGTGTTCGTCGCCGCCCTGCAGACCTCGCTCCCGCTGTACCTGGTCGGCTTCATCCTGTTGTTCATCTTCTCCGGGCTGGGCAACGGCTCGGTCTACAAGATGATCCCCGCGATCTTCAGCGGCAAGGCGCGGGTCCGGATCGCCGCCGGCGCCGACGCGGTTCCCGAACGTGCCGAGGCGCAACGACTCTCCGGCGCACTGATCGGGGTGGCGGGAGCGATCGGCGCCCTCGGCGGGGTCCTGGTGAACCTGGCCTTCCGGCAGTCCTTCCTGTCGACCGGTTCCGCGAACACGGCCTACGTCGCCTTCATCGCGTTCTACGCGGTCTGTGTCGCCGCCACCTGGGTCGCCTACCTCAAGCCGAACCCGGCCCGCGGCTGGTCGGTCTGACGACGTCACCTGTCCCCCCGGTACCGACCGGAACATGCGCTGGGCCGGATCTCACCGGCCCGGCGCATTCCGCGCGCGTCAGCTCGTGACACCGACCCTGAGAAAGGCACCCCGCCATGTTCGAGACCATCGACGGCATCCCGTTCCACCCCTTGATCGTCCACGCCGTCGTCGCCCTGATGCCACTCGCGTCGATCCTGGTGTTACTGGACGCCGTCTGGCCCCGGTTCCGTCGGACGGTGGGCCCACTCCCGCTCGTGTCTGCGGTGCTCGCCACGATCTCCGTACCGTTCGCCACGAGCTCGGGTGAGTATCTGCAGGGCGCGATCGGAGCGGCGGAGAATCCGCTCGTGCAGCACCATCAGGCGTTGGGTGACCTGATGCTGTACTGGGGCCTGGGACTGGTCGTCGCCGCAGGACTCCTCTTCGTCGTGCGTCGTCGGGTCGCCGGCGGTTCCGGTGCGCGGCGGGTGGTGCTCCCGGTGGCCGTCGCGCTCGCGGTGGCGGTCAGCGTCGCGACCATGGTGCACATCTACCGTGTCGGCGACAGCGGGGCGCGTGCCGTCTGGGAGGGCGTCGGCACGTCCGCGCTGGGCTGAGCCCCCGGCCGACGGGCCGGCGGGTCAGCGGCCGGTCCCGAGTTGCGCCCAGAGGAATCCGGTGGCATCCGACGGCCCGACTCCGGTTCCGGCCGTCGGACCGGCTCCCGGCCACACGTGTCCTCCCCCGTCGACGAGAGCACGGACGACCCGTCGACCGTCGGCGCACCGCCAGATCGTCACCGCCGCGGTGCCGTCGGTGGTCACGTCGGCGGCCTCGGGGCAGCGGGACGCCTTCCGGAACGGGGCGAGGGACGACTGCACCGAGGGGAACGCGACCCCGTCCGGACCCGGTCCGCCGGTCGCAGGGATCGACGGGTCGGCGGTGCCGTGGACGGCGACGACGTCCGTCGGCGCCGGATCGGCACATCCGGTCATCACCGCACCGGCGACCACACCGATTCCGGCGAGCCGGCCGGGCCGCAGACAGGCCCAGGCGTAGGCCATCACGGCGCCGTTGGAGAAGCCGACGGCGTAGACCCGACCACCCACCCCGTCGTAACGGCGAAGTCCGTCGACCAGCGCCTCCAGGAAGCCGACGTCATCGGTGCCGAGCTGACTGGCGGGTGGGCAGCAGGCGCCACCGTTCCAGGTGTCCTGGAACAGGTCGAGCAGCCCGTTCGGGTACGCGACGACGAACCCCTCGCGGTCGGCGACCCGGTCCCACCCGAAACCGGCTTGCATCGCCGACGCCGGCGTCGCCGCCGGATGCAGGACGACCACCAGCGGCGCATCCGGACCGGCACCCGGGGGATGATGCACGATCGCGGATCGGGCGCCGTCCACGGTGGTCAGCGTGACGACCCCGTCCACGGGGGCTGGTGCGAGGCCGCTGGAACCGACGCCTGCGGTGACCGTCGGGGCGGTGTCCGCGTCAGGCGCACACGCCGCGAGCAGGACCGCCAGAACCAGGGCGCCCACACCATGACGCCCCCGGCGCCGCCGTCGGGCGGACACCGGCAACACGGTCAACGCCACCGCTCATGACAACCGCAGCGGCATGGTCCGGGGCGGTCGCGCAGCGCATCCCAGGCGGCGTCGACCCGGGCGCACGGGGCATGGTCGCCGGAACGCTCACACGCCGGCGACAGCTGCATCTGCTCGAGATGGCACCAGCAGCCGCACTCGGCGGCGTGGTCGAGGACGGGATCCCAGGCGGCGCATGCAGAGCGGCGGGCGTCGTGGCGCACGTCGACACCGCAGGTGGGGATGGTGGGAGTCATCGTTGTCCGTGTGTCGTCCATGCCTTACCTGACGTCGGGTCCGCAACCGCCGGCGACGCCGACGCGGCGTCCGGGTGATCCTCGGGTGAGGACCGGCCCGGACGTGCACCCAGCCTGCCGTCGAGATGTTGCCGTCCCGCCGCACCACCGGAGGCGGCACGTTTTTTTCGTTCACCACACCCGATCGGTGAGCGAGAGGTCGCCCCGCACCTCACCGAACCGATCATTCACCGGCGATCCACCCACCCGCCGTCGGCGGGTTCGACCCGGGTGCGCCCGACGAACGTGTTCACACATCTCCTGTGCGGCCGTACCTGGCCGAATCGTCCTCCGACGACTGGCTCACCCGCACGCCATCGACGTCGTGCGCCGACCGCCCACCGCGGGGCAGGTGAAACGACACCTGTCGAGGAGCCGGGCACAATGCTGTCGCCGGGGGCGCAGGCCCCGGCTCAGCGGTCGATGCCGCAGTTCGCCGCCAGCTTCGCGGGCACCACGTACCCGGCGGCGGCCGCCTCGGCGACGACGGCCCAGTTGGCGGCGTTGTCCAGCGAGGACGACGCGGCCGCGGGTGCGCCCGTGGTCACGGCGGCGGACGCCACGGGTGCGCCGGTACCGGCCAGGGTCGCCGCCGCCGCGAAGGTGCCGATGACCACGGCGCGGTTCAGGCGGGCGAAACGGGGGATGAGTGTCATGGTTGACCTTCCGGGTCGGATGTCAGGCGCTTTCGTGGCCTGGATGGACGTGAACTCATGGTCGTCGCGGAATGTGAAGACCGACGCTGCCGGCCGTGTCCGCCCGGTAACCATGACCTCTTCGGGGCCCGGGTGCCGTTGTGAGATCGACGCTGAGGGCGCCACATTCGCGGCGGACCGGATCGTCACTGGCGACCGTGAACACCGCCGGGCAGAGCTGTGGCAACGCGAGGGTGCGGAGGGCCCACGCCACCCGGTGACCTGACCTGCGAACGTTCCGGCGGTGCGCCGACGACGTCGGCGTAGCGTCACGACGCCGAGGATGACGCCTGTGCCTGCAACGATGAGGGGGATCCGACGGCCTCGAGGGCCTCGGCGATGGCCCGGACGCCACGCCAGCGAGGGCGAGGACGACGACGAACCAGCCGCAGGCGTCCACCCGGGGTCGGAGCTCTCAGCGACCCGGACGTGTCCCCTGGTGAACGCCACCGACGACAGCGTCAGGCGGCGGGCAGCTCCGGTCTCGTGGTGCCGCGCCCGTCCTCGCTCGATCCTCAGCCGGCCTCGACGCGAGACGCTGTCGACCGGCACCGACGATGCGCGGTCTCCGGTGAGCACACGAGGTCGAGCCGCTGCCGCCGGATCAGCCCGATTGGCCGCTGGTGTCCGGTCTCGGGCCGGTTTAGGCTGAATCCGCTGAGTCCACAGCCGGTCTGGATTCGAGTCGTTTCGCCTTCCAGGTGTACCACTCGACGAGCGACATCCCGCTGCCGCCAGAGCTTTTCCGGGTTGTGTCCGTGTGTCAGGACCGCGCTCGTGTCCCTCTCCCGTCGTTCACCCGGGTCGCCGACCCGGCATGGCGTCAGCTGTGTCGCCGTCCCACCCAGCGCATCAGGATGCCCTGGTGCGCTGGGGCGTGTCCTCGGGTGGTGCTGAGCGGTGTCGGCCGCTCGGGCCGTCTGGCCTGCAGAACTGATCGAGCGCCGGCGGCGGCTCGAGCTCGAGCGACCGATCCGCCGGGCCGACGACGCGAGGCGCGCCGGTGTGGACGCGCTGCGGTCCGCGCTGTCCGGATGCCCCTGTCCGCGCTGGGACGTGGAGACGGATCACCGTGGCATCGGTGCGTGGTGGTGCGTTTCCTTCGACGAGGTCGTCACCCCGATGTGGGTGGCGATCGACGAGCAGGAGCCGTCCCTGCGGCGCGCCGCCCGTCAGCGCTCCGCCCACCACGTCAGTCGCCGGTGATCCGGCACTCGGGTGGGCTTCTCGGTTCCACCCGCGCAGGTGGCCAGGGCACCTGTCCCGCGGTCGCCGGCCGCTGCGACCCTGGTCGGTGGCCGGAAGCGATGCCGATCACCACCGCAGGTCGCGTGCAGGTTCGCCTGGTTCGAAAGGGTGTCCGTTGACGGAGGTTCCCCGGTTCCTGTCGGTCTTTCAGCAGCTGAAGTCGGTCGTCGACGACGGGCCGTGGTCGATGGCGACGCGGGCGGCAGTGGCCGTCGTCGAAGTGCTCCCGGCCGTCGAAGGCGCAGTCGTGTGTTTCTCCCAGGCCGAAGGCATGCGGGTACCGGTCGGGGTCAGTGACAACCACGCATTGTTGGCTGAGCAGCTCGAGTACACCGTGGGAGAAGGCCCTGGGCACGAGGCGTTGCGCCGGCGGCGCCAGGTGGTGGCCGGGGCGGACTTCGCGCACCGGTGGCCCGTGTTCAACGATGTCCTGTTGTACGGAACCGGGTACCGGGCCGTCCGCGCCCTGCCGCTACCCCACGAGGCGGCCGTGGATCAACGAGGCGTGCTGCTGCTGATGTACGGGACCGCCCGAGAGGCGGACCGACTCACCGAGAACCAGCGTCTGGACCTGGCCCAGTTGGCACTGCTGATCGGTCAGGCGTTGATGGTCATCCCAGATCCGTTCACCGCCCCGTCCGGCTGCGACGCCGGCGCCGACCGCGTCGCTAGGCGGGCTGCGGTGGCGCAGGCGGTCGGCATGATCATGGCGGCGCACCACCTGTCGATGCCCGACGCGTTCGCGGTGCTGCGTGGTTATGCCTACGCCCGGACCGAACTCGTCGACGACGCGGCCACGAACATCGTCACCCACCGCGTCCCCGTCCACATTCTGGCGTGATGGTCCAGAACGGCCGTTGACGCTGAGCCCGGGGGCCCGGAGTGGCACGGACGGACACCGCCCGGCCCGGGGTCACCTCCGCTCGGAGAAGCGGTCGCGACGGACAGGTGGGGCCGTGCCGGACTTCGGACGGTTCGAGGAACACCACGAACGCCGCGGTGACCGCGCCCGGGCGAGGATGATCACCCGGAGGGGCGCGCGCCGTTCCGCGGTGCCAGGCAGCGGTTTCTGCGCGCTCTCCAGCGGCAGAGTGTCCTGTGCTGCCCGCCGGCGTCGGCGGCCGGTGGCCTGGATGCCGACACTGCCGAGCCGGCCGTCGCAGGCCCGGACCGCCCGTTCACCGCCGGACCGTAAGGGGCGGCTGGACACGGGCTGGGCGTTCTGCGGGCATAGTCGGGTGTGCGGGATGGTCGGTCGGACCACGGCGCCGGTCCCGGCGACAGCGACGGAGCTGGCGGACGTGCGAGGTCCTGGAGGTTCGATGTCGATGGCACGAAGGTTCTCGGCTGCGCTGCGGACGATGCGCACCGCGGATGGCACGCCGCCGACGGGGGTCGCCGAGGTGGCGGCTGCCGCCGTCAACGCCATTCCGGGTGTGCTCGGCGCCGTGATCTGCGTCCACGGCGACCGTGACGCTCCGAATTCGCGTCTGGCCGTCAGCGTCAGCGATGCCCAGGCACTGCTGGTGGAGCAGCTGGAGTACACGGCGGGAGCCGGACCGGGCCTGTACGCGGCGCACACCGGCTGCGTCGTCCGCGCCGGCGTCGACCTGGAACGACAGTGGCCGGCGTTCAGCGACACCGTGTTCGCGCGTACCGACGTCCGGGCCGTCTACGCCGCGCCGTTGTCCGACGGGCACCAGTTCCTGCACGCGGCGCTGGTGCTGTACTTCCGCGACGCACCGTCCATCGACGCTCTGGACGAGACCGAACTCCGTGACGTGACCGCGGCGGTCGCTGACGCCGTCGTCGACGCCACCCCCGCGATCGCCTCCCTGGCCGACACCGTGCCGGCCGACACGCCATCGTCGGATCCGCTCCGAGAACGACTCGCCGTCAACGTCGCGGTCGGCATGGTCATGGCGACCTTGAACGTCGTGGCGTCGGACGCACTCGCTGTGCTGCGCGGGTTCGCCTGGTCTCATCAGACCGTCCTGGAACCTGTCGCCGCCGACATGATCTCCGGCGAGCTGCCGGTGACATCGGTTGCCTGATCGGGTCGCTCCTGATGGCCAGTCACTTCGCCTCGATCGCCCAGCCTTCAGGGTGGCGTGTCGGACGGCTGACCTGTCGGGGGCCGGTTCGGCTGCGCTACCGGCGCACCTCGTCGAGTCGTACCGGCTGGAATCGGCTCGGGGGGTGGTCGGCCTCACCGTCGGTCGACTGTGAACCGTGACCGATCTGCGCCGCCCGAGCTAGGGACGAGTGGTCACGGGTGCAGGGTGGGCCGGTGCATCAGTTTCTGGATGTCACCGTCGAACGTGCGGCTCGCGAGGAGCTGCGGGTCGAGACCGGTGACGCCGTCGATGATGTGGACCGGCCGGTGCGTCCGGTGAGCATCGGGAAGACGGTCAGCCCGATCCGGTCGACCACTCCGGCGGCCATCAGCGACCGGTTCATCGCCACGCTGTCGCGGGATGCCGGAGCAGGTCGGATTGCTGCTGCAGGCGGGCGGCGAGGTCAACGGCGTCGCCGGCCACTACGACGCCGGGCCGGCCGAATGGGCCGCCGAGGGTACCGGACAGCACTGTCGTCGGGTGGCGGCGCATCTTCGTGGGCCAGGTGTCGCCGTCGTCGGTGCTGTCGGCCCAGAACTTCGAAAAGAGCCGACCGGTGTCGGCGCCGAGGATGGTCCGCTGATGTGCGCTGCACCGGACGGCGCGGTGCTCGGGGAACTCCGAGCCCTGCTTACCCAGGAGCCATCCCCGTCACCCGTGTAGGACCCGTACCCGTCCAGACTGGGAACACATCGAAGGAGTGGGACGCAGTCGTGGGCTCCTCCCCGGGGGCCGCCGTCGATCCGGCTCTGATCCTGACACCACGACCACGGAGTCCGCATCCGAGGGCCGTTCGACGGGCAGCGCCACGGGCCGGTGCCGGCTCTTCCGCGTTCGCCGTGCCGAGCCGATGGCGACGACGGCTGCACTTCGGCGCTGCCTTCGCGACCGAGCGGCCCGCAGCGGGCGGGTGAGCCGGTGACGGCCGTTCGGTTCCCGGACCGCTTGGGTGCCGCCGACTGGGACGAGGACCTACGGGGGGTCGGTTCAGCTCGAGTCGTCCGCGAACCGGATGAGCGACTTCGGCGCCTGCCGCCCCGCCGGGACCGACCCGGTCGTCAGCGCTGCGAGAGCTCTTTCAGGTTCGATGATCTCGGCGATGAGGGGCGTGGGGTCCACGGCGCCGGACGCGAGGAGGGCGATGACGTCTTCGTAGCAGTCCAGCCCGTGGAGGACGCCGTACACGGTCAGGTCCTTCAACGCCAGAGCGGTCTGATCCACCTGCACCGGGTTCGGCGGCAGGCCGATGACCGCGACGCGGGCACCGAGATCGGCGATCTCGACGGCGGTCTGCAGGCCCCGCGGGGACCCTGACGCTTCGATGACGGCGGTGAACCGCTCACCGTCGAGTTCGTCCGGGTGCCACGTCGCGTCGGCGCCCAGCCCGGCCGCGAAGTCGAGCTCACTGTCGCTGACACCGACCATCTCCACCCGGCCGGCGACCAGTTTGGCGAACAGCATCGCCAGTAGACCCAACGTCCCGGTGCCGATGACGGCGACTCTGTCGACGGCCTTCAGGTCGATCCGGGCGCCGGCCCGGTATGCCGCGACGCTGGGTTCGACGAGAACCGCAGCTCGGAAACCGACGGTGTCCGGCAGCACGCTGACCGCGAATTCGGGGACGGTCACGAACTCGGCGGCCGCTCCCTGGATGAACCGGAGGCCGACCTCCTTGAGGTTCCGGCACAGGTGGGGCCGGCTGCGCTGGCAGGTGTCGCAGCGGTGACAGGGCACCATCGTATGGCCGACAACCCGATCCCCGACCCGCAGGTCGGACACACCTGGACCGGTGGCTGACACGGTTCCCGCGTACTCGTGCCCGAACACGAAGGGGTACTCCTGGAACCCGTTCTCGAGGTAGAAGCTGTGGCCGGTGAGCAGGTGCGTGTCGGTGCCGCACACACCGGTGAACGTGACGCGGACCTGGATCTCACCGTGACCGGGCGCAACGACCGGTACCTGAGTCACTTCTCCGGTGCCGGGCCCGGTGATGGTGACCGCGGTCATCATGGCGGTGTGGAGCGGCATGCATCCTCCTGCAGCGCATTTCGGACAGGGCGGGACCACTCACCCGGTGGTGAAGCCACCGTCGACCATCAGCTGGGCGCCGGTGATGAAAGAGGCCTCGTCGCTGGCCAAGAACAGCACGGCGTTGGCGACCTCTTCCGGCCGGCCGATCCGGCCCAGAGGGGTGACGTCGATCAGGCCCTGTGAGATCGAGTCGTCCTGGGCTGCGATCATCGGCGTCGCGATCAGGCCGGGGTGGACGGAGTTCACCCGCACACCGTCAGCGGCGTAGGTCAGTGCGGCGTTCTTCGTCATGGACGTGACCGCACCCTTGGACGCGGTGTACGCCGCGACACCCGCGGCACCGACGTGTCCCCAGATGGACGAGATGTTCACGACGGACCCGGCGCCCTTGCGACGCATCTGCGGAATGAGAGCTCTCATGCCGTAGAAGGTTCCGTGTTGGTTGATGCCGATGATGTCGTGGTAGTCGTCGAGGTCGATGTCGACGATGCCGTCGTAGTTGCGAACTGTCCCGGCGTTGTTGACGAGGATGTCCGCGCCGCCCGCGTCGGCGACTTCCGCGGCGAGGGACTCCCAGGATTCGATCCGCGCCACATCCAGGGACCTCGTCCGGATCCCCCCTGTGGATCCGGCTTCGGTCCAGACCTGATCTGCGGCGAACACCGTCGCGCCCTCCGCGGCGAGCCTGTCGGCGATGGCTTTGCCGATCCCGCCAGCTGCTCCGCTGACGACGGCGATCTTGCCGGCGACTCTCATCTCACATCTCCTTCGGCAGTCGTCGGTGTTCGGTGGTGCGTCGGAGCGCCGGATGTGACACCCGCGCCCGTTGAACTCCCCCTCCAGCGGCCGGCCCCGGATCGCCGGTCCCGATCAGGTCCGGTCTGTCACCCGAAGGGCCGGGGAGCGGGTTCGACGCGTGGCAGGTCACAGGGAATGAACCGTTCGCCGCGCGCCTGGAAGCTCGTCGCGACGCAGACGCAGCGAATGGTGTTGCCATCGGTGGGCCAGATGCTGTGCCGCGCGTTGCGCGGAATGGTGATGAGGTCGCCTGGCCGCACGATGTGCGCTTCGTCCTCGACCTGCATGACCGCTTCACCTGCGACCACGTAGTAGAACTCGTAGGTGTCGTGGTAGTGCGGTTCCAACTGCGTTCCAGGCTCCAGGGTGAACTCGGAGATGAAATCGAAGAAGGACGCACCCTCGGTCTCATCCCGCATGGATCCCTCGGGAACCAGCCACCACACTTTCCCGGTCTGGTGGACGATCTCGACAGGAACCTGATCGGCTCTGGTCAGCAGCATTCCGGCGCTCCTTTGCGTCGTGTCGTTCCGGGAGCCTCCAACACCATGGATCCCTGGGTGGCCGCCACCTGCGATGTCGGCCGTCCCAGCATGGCACGCATCGTCCGTCCTGGCTACACATGTCCAGCGTCGCCGCACACTCCGTTCGACAAGCGGTATGGCCGCGGCCATGCCCTCCCAGAGCCTGGGGACGCTCGTCGACGTCGCGGTGGTCGCCCGGACTGGCTGCGTCGTCGGCAGGCGCTGGGCCTGAGACCATCGGACGACTCGAAGCCGAACCCGCCACCGGGCCCGAGCGGGACACTGATCTTCAGTTGCGGCGCCGACCCGGCGTCATGTCGGCGAGCCCGGCCAGCGCCGGGGTAACGCCCACGAGTGGCGTCATCCGGGCTTCACCACCAGTGTCGCGACGCAGCGGTGATGGGGTGAGCTGTCGTCTGGAGCTCCTGCTGCGGTGAGGCTTCGGCCAGTACACGGGCCCGCGCCACCGCCCGGAATGGAGTTCGCTGTCGGCGCTCACGGGTCCTTCCTCGGATAGCTTCGGTGGCATGGAGCTGGACGCACCCGTGCTGGACTGGTTGCTCGATTCCGACCCCGCGCTGCGCTGGCAGGTCGAGCGCGACCTGCAGGGGGCACCGCCGCAGGTCTGGGAGGCGACCCGCCGCCGCGTCGCCACCGAGGGCTTCGGCGCACAGCTTCTCGCCCGCCAGGACCCGGACGGGCAATGGGCCGGCGGAGCCTATTTCCCGGCCGGCTTCGACGCCGCGAGCAGCGGGCCCGGGCAGCCCTGGACCGCCACGACGTGGTCGCTCACCACCCTGCGGGACTGGGGACTCGACTCGTCGGCGTTGGCGGGCACGGCCGAGCTGTTGGAATCGAACTGCCACTGGGAGTACGACGACCTGCCGTACTGGGGCGGCGAGGTCGACTGCTGCATCAACGCTTTCACTCTCGCGAACGGCGCCTGGCTGGGAATTGACGTGTCCGCCCTGGCGGGCTGGTTCGCCGAGCATCGGCTGCCCGACGGCGGCTGGAACTGCGAATGGGTCGACGGCTCCGTCCGGTCGTCGTTCCACTCGACGATCAACGTCGTGAGCGGGCTGCTGTCGTACGAGCGGACGACGGGGACCGGCGGCGAGATCACGGCGTTGCGGCATTCGGGGCAGGAATACCTGCTCGAGAGGCGGCTGCAGTACCGCCGCTCGACCGGGGAGCGCGTCGGACCCTGGACGACCCGGCTCGCCTACCCGTTCCGATGGGTCTGCACCCCGTTGCGTTCTGTGGACCACTTCCGGGCGGCCGCGCTGCACGACGGGGTCCCGCCCGACCCGCGGTTGGCCGACGCCGTCGAGGTGATCCGGTCTGCCCAGCGCCCGGACGGCCGCTGGCTGCAGGGCGAGCCGGAGCCGGGGGCGGTCTGGTTCGAGGTCGACGCGCCCCACGGCGAGCCGTCCCGCTGGCTGACGTTCCACGCCGTCCGGGCGCTGCAATGGTGGGACGGCACCCCACGTCGCTGACCGAACCACCTCCGGACGACTCGACCCCGCAGACGGCTGCTTCACGGGTTCCCGTACACGCGGGGAGACACCGCACGATCCCGGAGGTCGGCACGGTTGTTTCGCAGATCCAGCGGGTGAGGAACAGCGACGGAACCTCGGGCGGCACCTGCAGCCACGAGCCGCCGCATCACACCTTCCCCGAGCCGGGCGGCGTCGGCCGCGATCACCGCGCCGGCGATCTTGTTCCTCCGCAGATCCTCACGGCCCCTCGGCGTCGGGCCGGCGGCCGGCTGGCACAGGTGGAGCCCCACCGGTGTCATCGTCGTCGCAGCCGTGTCGATCCTGATCCCGGTCGCTGTTCAGGTCGCCGGTGTCGGCCTGATCAGGCAACGGCGGCCCTGGCGTTGAGCATCATCGAGCTCCCCGCCGTGGCCATCGCCGCCGCCGGCGCCGCACTCAGGGCCGCGGTCAGCATCATCGGCATCGAACCCGCCGCCCCCGAGAGCACCGCCGAGCCCCACAAGTCCCTGATCACCACCGCCGTCGCCGGCGTCACCGCCTTCGTCAGCAGCATCGCACTGACCGCACACACGATGGACTGAGCCGTCGGCGACTTCACCGTGGAACGTTCCGCGACGCGTTCACCATCACCGCCCCGGTGCAACCCCTGGAGGCTCCTGATCTCGAGCCCGGATTTCTCGGCGAGATCGCGCTGCACAGGAAGTACCACGGCGGCTCAACCGGTTGGAGCACACCGAATCGCAGAGCTCGAGCCGAAGTTTCCGACACGCAATCCGTGGAGCACAGACCTCCCAGCCCCGCACAGTCGACAGGCGTACGTACCCGAACATCACCGGCGCGAGTAGCGACGGCGACCAGAGCTCCTGTAGGGACCCGGGCACCTGACGAGACCACGCGCCCGGCGCCATCAGGCCTCGTACGGCGCTGGCCTGCGGTGGTGGGGCGCCCCGGCGGGTCAGCCGAGCCAGTTGTGGACGGACCGGACGATGGCGTCGATGGACAGCCCGTACCGTTCGTGCAGGGTGGGTAGCGCGCCGGTGCCGAGGAACTCGTCCGGCAGTCCGATGCGTTGGATGGCCGGCACGCTGCGGGTGGTGGTGCCGGCGGTGTTGTAGATCAGGCTGGTTGCGACGGCATCGGCGAGACCGCCGATGATGGTGTGGTTCTCGAGCGTGACGACGAGCCGGCCGCCGGCGGCGGCGCGGGCGATGGCGGCGTGGTCGAGCGGTTTGATGGTGGGGACGTGGGTGACGGCGACGTCGATGCCGTCGGCGGCGAGGCGGTCGGCGGCGGCCAGGGCGCGCATGGTCATCAGGCCGGTGGAGATGAAACTGACGTCGCGGCCGGTGCGTAGTTCAGCGGCCTTGCCGAGCTGGAAGGTGTAGTCGTACTCGTCGAGGACGGTCGGGACGTGGCCGCGGAGCAGCCGTAGGTAGGTGGGTCCGTCGGTGGCGGCCAGCTGGGGGACGGCTTGTTCGATGTCGATGGAGTCGCAGGGGTCGACGATGGTGAGGTTGGGCATGGCGCGCAGCATGGCCAAGTCCTCGGTGGCCTGGTGGCTGGGGCCGTAGCCAGTGGTGAGACCGGGCAAAGCGCCGACGACGTTGACGTTGAGGTTGGGCTCGGCGATGTCCAGGCAGAGGAAGTCGTAGGCCCGACGGGTGGCGAACACCGAGTAGGTCGAGGCGAACGGAATCAGTCCGGTCTCGGCCATGCCGGCGGCGGCACCGAGCATCAGCGCTTCGGCCATCCCCATCTGGAAGAACCGCTCGGGGTGGTTCTTGGCGAAGATGTGCATGTCGGTGTACTTGGCGAGGTCGGCGGACAGCCCGACGATCGCCGGGTTCTCCGCTGCCAACCGGGACAGGGCATGCCCGAACGGCGCGGGGGCGGTGCGCTGTCCAGGCTCAGCGATGCTGGCGATCATCGCCGAGGTCTTCAGCCGGGGTGTGGCGGGCGCTTCGGGGGCGGTGGTCATCTCAGTGCTCCTTCTCGGCGGCGTCGTGCAGGGCGGCGTGGGCCAGGGCCCATTCGTGTTCGTCGATGCGCATGAAGTGCGCCTTTTCTCGGCCCTCGAGGAACGGCACCCCGCGGCCGATGCGGGTGTCGCAGACCACGACGGCTGGTCGGGTGTCGTCGGCCGGGACGGAATCGAATGCGGCGGTCAGTGCGGCGATGTCGTTGCCGTCGACGCGGACGGTGCGCCAGCCGAAGGCTTCCCACTTGGCCTCGACCGGTTCGATGCGCAGGACGCCGCGGGTGGGGCCGTCGGCCTGCAGGCCGTTCATGTCCACGACGCAGATCAGGTTGCCGAGTCCGTGGTGGGCAGCGGCCATCGCCGCCTCCCACGTGGAGCCCTCGTCGAGTTCGCCGTCGGACATCAGGTTGATGATCCGGGCCGGATTGGCCTGGAAGCGCAGTCCGAGGGCCATGCCGACGGCGATACCGAGCCCGTGTCCCAGGGAGCCGCCGGAGATCTCCATGCCGGGGGTGTACGTGCTCATCGCCGACATCGGCAGGCGGGAGTCGTCGGAGCCGTAGGTGTCGAGCTCCTGGGTGCCGAGGATGCCGGCCTCGGCGAGGGCGGCGTAGAGGGCGATGGCGTAGTGCCCCATGGACAGCAGGACCCGGTCCCGGCCCGCCCATTCCGGATCCTCGGGACGGTAGTGGGCAAGGTCTTTGTAGACGACGGCGAGGACGTCGGCGAAGCCGAGTCCCTGGCCGACGTAGCCCTGGCCCTGGACCTCTCCCATCGTGAGGACGTGGTGACGGATCCGGTCGGCGGCGGCCGCGAGTTCGGTGACCCGGGTGGACCGGTCGAGAGTTTGCGTCATTGGTGCTCCTTCGCTGCGTGGTGGGATGGCCGGCTCAGGCGATGTACGAGCCGCCGTTGAGGTTCTGAGTGGTCGCGGTGATGTAGCCGGCTTCTTCCGACGCCAGAAATGCGAACAGCGCGGTGACGTCGTCGACGCTGGCCTGCCGGCCGAGCGGGACGCTGGCCACGATCGACGCTTCGAGCTCGGGAGTGGTTCCGGCGACGCGGATGTCGGTGTCGACGGCACCGGCGGCGATGGCGTTCACGGTGATACCGGTCGGTCCGAGTTCGCGGGCCAGCGAGCGGGTGAAGCCGATGACGGCGGCCTTGGCCGAGGAGTAGGGGGTCTTGCCGAAGACGCCGCCGCCCTGCTGCGCCGACACCGACGACATGTTGACGATGCGGCCGTAGCCGCCCTCGATCATGTCGGGCAGGAACGCCTTGGTGACGAGGTAGGTGCCGGTGGCATTGACCGCGAAGATCTTGTTCCACAGCGCGAGGGTGGTTTCCAAGAACGGCACCGGGGACGTGATGCCGGCGATGTTGAGCACCGCGCCCACCACCGGCAGCTCGGAGTCGCGGACGGCCGCGGCGGCGGCGGTCACCGAGTCCTCGTCCGCGACGTCGACGGCCCCGCCGTAGGCCGGGACGCCGTACCGCTCGGTCAGCTCGGCGGCGAGCTTCTCCGAGGTCGCCCCGTCCAGGTCGAGGGCCGCGACGGCCCAGCCGTCGCGGGCGAAGCGGCGGGCGGTGGCGCGGCCGATGCCGCGCTCGGCGGCGGCGCCGGTGATGACGACGGTGCGCTGGACGGTGGTCATGAGATTCCTCCGGAGGGGGTGTGGCCGGCGAATGACGCCGGCGCCTGGGTGGTGCGAGCGAGGCCCGCGGTGGACTGGAGCAGGGCGGAAACGAAGCCGGCTGCGCGGGCGGTGGCGGCGGGGCGGTCGGCGTCGGCGACGTCGCGGGTTTCCAGCTCGAGCGCGAAATGCCCGTCGTAACCCGCGCTGTCCAGCGCAGCGACACCGGCGGCGAAGTCCACCGCGCCGTTGCCGATGCTGTGGTGGATGTTCCCCGTGGTGGCGTCGCGCAGGTGAACGTGCCGGATGCGGTCACCGAACAGGTCGACGAACTGCTCGAGACGGGCGCCCGAGGCGACGACGTGGCTGAAGTCCATCACCACACCGACGGGGCTGCCGGCGAGGGCCTTCGTGAGCTGCGTGGCCTCCGGTAGCGAGTGACACAACCGCAGCACGTGCAGGGACTCCACCCAGAGCTGCAGGTCGAACGTCGCAGCGAGCTCAGCCGCCGCGGCCAGTTCCATGGTCACCCGGGAGATGTCGATGTCCAGGTCGACGACAGGCCGGTGCGACAGCGCCCCGTTGGGCAGCACCAGGGCGACCGCACCGACCCGGGCGGTCAGATCCAGCAGCTGCTGCAGGTGAGCACGCCGCTCGCCGTGGCCCGGCACATCGAGAACGGTGTTCAGGTCGCCGATGTCGCCATTCACCGTGCGCACCCGGAGCCCGGATCCGATCACCTCGTCTGCCACCTGGGTGACCGCCGGTCCGTTGAGCGTGAACGGCACGTGGTCACACACTCCCGGTAGAGCTCCGAGGTCGATTTCGTCGAACCCCAGATCACCGATGACGGTCAGGGCATCGCACAGCGGCAGGTGTCGGAAGCTGATCGTCGAACAGCCCAGCCGGTCACTGATGCGCATGAGCTGACAACCCTGTCTGCGAGGCGTGCGAGCGCCGCGGCAATGCAGCGCTGGATGGTTGCGGCCCAGCCTGCCACGTCAACTGTCAACAGTCAACAGTTGTCCGCTGGCGGGTAGGGTGGGAAGGACGAAAGGGGCCGCCATGGCCGTTGTGACCCAGGGCTCGGGCGTCTCACGCTTGGGCGGTCTCGCCAAGACCAGCCTGCGCGAGCAGGCCTTGGATGTCCTGCGCAACGCGGTGACCTCCGGCGAGATCGCTCCCGGCACCCACCTCGTCGAAACCGAGCTCTCCGCGGCACTGGCCATTTCACGCGGCACCCTGCGGGAAGCATTACGCCAGCTCGAGCAGGAGGGCCTGGTCGAGCCCTCTGAACGGGGGCGGCTGCGCGTTCGAACCCTCAACGCCTCCGAGATCGAGGAGATGTTCGCCGTCAGATCGGCTCTGGAAGGTCTGGCAGCGGCGTCCCTGTGCCGACGAAGCGATCGCACCTCCGTCGTGCGGAAGCTGCAGGAGGCACTGGACGCATTGGCCGACGCCACCGGTTCCATCAACGACATGGTCGAGATCGACCTCGACTTCCACCGCACGCTGTGCGCCTTGACGGGCAACTCCGCCCTCGTGCGCAGCTGGGAAGGGATCGCCGGCTCCATCCGGATGTCCATCATGTTCGCCGGCGCGGATCGGGCCATGACCAACATGTCCGTTCCCCGCCACCAGGCCCTCGTCGATGCCGTCGCCGTCGGCGACCCGGATGCGGCACGAATCGCCGTCGAGGAGCACATGCGGGGCGCAGCAGCCAATCTGGTGACGCACATCGACTCGGACGGGTCCCGCAGCGCCTGACCTGGACGCTACTCACCACGCGCGCCAGCCGGCGGACCGCCCTGTGGACATCCCGCCCGGTTTCCGTGATCTGCCGCTCGCTTCGTCCGACATCCCCAGTGTCCTTCCGTGCATCCTTTCCGCTTTCAGTTGACTGTTGACAGTCAACGGTTGAGTGCCCCATGCTTCAGGAGAAGGTGTTGACTGTTGACAGTCGCCAAAGGCGGGGACTGCGGTCAGCCACCAAAATTCGCATGGACGCGGACCAGAGATGGAGCCTCAACGATGAGCAACTCGCATTCACACTCCCTGGAGGGCAACGCCCAGGGCACGCCACACTCCCGCAAGGTAGCGATCAGCTCCGGGATCGGAGCCACGATCGAGGCCTACGACTTCATCGGCTACGGCACAGCCGCGGCGCTGTACTTCGGCACCTACTTCTTCCCCTCGACCGATCCCCTGACCGGCACTCTGCTGTCGTTCGCGACCCTGGGAGTGGGGTTCGCGGTCCGGCCACTCGGCGGGATGATCGGCGGCTACCTCGGCGACAAGCTGGGCCGCAAACCCGTTCTCGTCGCCAGTCTGATCATGATGGGCCTCGCGACGTTTCTCATCGGCTGCCTGCCCACCTATCAGAGCGTCGGCATCTGGGCCGGGATCCTGCTGGTCCTGGTCCGCGTCCTGCAGGGCCTGGCCTACGGCGCGGAATGGGGCGGCGCCATCCTGATGACCTACGAACATGCCCCCTGGAAATCCAAAGGCAAGTTCACCGGCATCGTCCAGGCCGGATTCCCGGTCGGCCTCCTGCTCGCCAACCTCGTCTTCCTGGTCAGCGTCCACCTCCCGGGCACCTGGGCCTGGCGAGTACCGTTCCTGCTCTCCATCGTCCTGGTCATGGTCGGCGTCATCATCCGCACCAAGGTGCCCGAGTCCCCCGTCTTCGAAGAGGTCAAGGCCCGCGGCGAAATCGTCAAGAATCCGATCACCGAGGTTTTGAGGGAGGACTGGCGCAGCATCCTGCGCGGTATCGGCCTCCGCATCGCCGAAACCGCGGGCTATGCCGTCTCGATCACCTTCATGCTGAGCTACCTGAAGTCGGAGAAGCTGGCCGACAACACCCTCACCCTCACCGCTCTGTGCATCGCGTCGGCAATCGGGATCGTCGCCACCTACAGCTGGGGCAAGCTCACCGACCGCATCGGGCGACGGCCCGTCTACTTCTTCGGTACCGCGTTCATGCTCGCCTTCGCGTTCCCGATGTTCATCCTGGTGAACACGGGCTCACCGATCGCCATCATCATCGCTGTCGTTCTGGCCTACGCCGTCATCCAGAACTCCCTCGCCGGCGCTCAGGGCGCCTGGTTCCCCGAACTGTTCAACGCCAACACCCGCGCCTCCGGCGCCTCGCTTGCCTACCAGTTCTCGGCCATCGTCTCCGGCTTCACCCCCTTCGTCGTCACCCTGCTCTACTCCGCCTGGGGCTGGGCCGGCGCCGCCACGCTCTTCGGCGCCTACGCCTTGATCGGCCTGACCGCCACCCTCGTCACCCGGGAGACCTTCGGTCCCGTCGAACGCGCCGCCGCCGCACACAACGACCAGGCCATGCGAGTCAACGCCTGAGCCCATACCCGACACGCGGATGCAGGACGACAGTCGCCCGCCGGTCTGCACCCCTCACGGGCACGGGCCTTCACCATGAGTCGAGGCGATCGGGAGGACCCAGGACCGCGTCGGCATCCGGATCGTCATTGACGTTGTTGCTGTTCGCCAGGTCTCGCGCTTTCAACGGTTCCCGCACAGCGTCGCGGCGGCGCCCGGACCTAGCTGGTCCTCCACCAACGCCGCGTACCGACCGTCCGACCTGTCCCCTCGACAACTTCACGTGAGTGGTCGGTAGCACCATCCATGTCCCCCGCACACGTCGCGGTGACTTCCCAGCTGGCGACCGCCGTCATCGCGTCAACTGGCACGAGATCTGCTGTGACACAGGAGGACTCGCCGTGCTCTCCACAGCACCTCGCGACGGCTCACCGGCCTGTGCGGCCGCGAGCCGCTGAACGCCGGAACACGCAGCAACTCCGGCGACGCAGGGCCCGCGACGAAGGCACAGCCTGCGCACAGGATCGCGCTCACCCCTTCTCAGTCTCACCACCGATGCTTCTGCGGTGACGGAAGGAATTGTCGTGATTTCTGTGCTGCCGGAGACGATGTCTCCCGCTGTGTGCGCCGGGACACCGGGACGGAACCACCGATGAACGCCTCGGTGCTCACCCACCCGACCGCCCGCGCGCTGTCCGACGGGACCGCCGACCGACTCGTCCTGGGCCGGGACCACCGCCGCGACCGGGCGGTGCGACTGGTGACCGGCGTCCTGGTGTGGCTGAGCCTGCTGCTGGTGACCTACCTGTGGGACGCGGACGGCGGGATCTCCGACCTCACCGACTGGGCGGCCGGCCTCACCTCGGTCGGCCGGTTGAGTGGCCTGTGGGCCTCGGACCTGCTGTTGATCCAGGTGCTGCTGATGGCGCGGCTGCCGTTCCTGGAGCACGCCCTCGGCCGGGATCAGCTGACCCGGGTCCACCGGCTGGTCGGGTTCACCTCGTTCAACCTGATGCTCGTCCACATCGGCACCGTCATCGCCGGCTACGCCTCGGCACGCTGGTCGTCGGTGCTGCCCACGACCTGGGACCTGCTGGTGAACGACGGCGGGATGCTCCTGGCGCTGGCCGGCACGGTGTGCCTGGTGATGGTCGTGGTGACCAGCCTGAAGGCGGCCCGCCGGAAGCTGCGCTACGAGTCCTGGCACCTCCTGCATCTCTACGCCTACCTCGGGGTGGGGCTGGCGCTACCGCACCAGCTGTGGACCGGCCAGGAATTCCTGAACTCCCCGCTGGCGACGATGTACTGGTGGTCGCTGTGGGCGGTGACCGCCGCGGCCGTGGTGGTCTGGCGACTGCTGGTCCCGACGGTACGCAGCCTGCGGCACGACCTGCGGGTGGCGGCGGTGGTGCGGGAGTCGTCCGACGTGGTGTCGGTCTACCTCACAGGCAACCGACTCGACCGGCTGCCGGCCCGCTCCGGCCAGTTCCTCACCGTCCGATTCCTGACCGGCCGCGGCTGGACGCGGGGCAACCCCTACTCACTGTCCACCGCCCCGGATGGCCGGCACATGCGGATCACCGCGAAGACCCTCGGCGACGGCAGCGCCCGGCTCGCAGCGCTGCAGCCCGGGACCCGGGTCTGGTTCGAAGGTCCCTACGGGCGCCTCACCGACCGGGCCCGCACCCGCCGCGGGATCGTGCTGGCCGGTGCCGGCGTCGGGATCACCCCCCTCCGGTCGCTGGCCGAAGGGCTGCCCTACGCGCCGGGGGACGCGGTGCTGCTGCAGCGCTACACCGACGAGCCGCTCTTCACGGCCGAGCTCCACCGGCTCAGCGCGCAACGCGGGCTGCAGGTCTTCCCGCTGCCCGGTCCCCGCCCGCACCCCGACTCCGTCCTCGGCCAGCAATTCCTCGGCATCGACGAACCCGCCGCGCTGCGCCGGCTCATTCCCGACCTCGCCGAGCGCGACGTCTACTTGTGCGGCCCGAAGGCCTGGACCGACGGCTTCGAACGACTCCTCCTGACCGCCGGGGTTCCCCGCGACCGTGTCCACACCGAGAGCTTTGGTTGGTGACCTGATGAAGCGCATCGTCCTGTGGCTGATGTCCACCCTGACCGTCGTGGTCGTGCTGTTCGGCTACCGCACCTCCATCAACTCCGGAGCCACCGCCGCCGCCAGCAGCGCGATCGCCCCCACGCTCGCCGGCGGGACCACGTCCGGGGCTCCGACCGACGGTTCCAGCGGGGGGACCTCCACCACCGCAGGTGCGGGCGGTACCACCATCACGGTGCCGTCAGCGGGCACGGCCGGGAGCTCGTCCACGCCGACGGCGACGTCCCCGTCATCGGCTGCCGCGACCAGAACCGGGGCGGCGAACGGCACGAGCGCCACCTACACCGGTGCGACGGCGTCGACCCGATGGGGCGACGTACAGGTGGCGGTCACGGTGACCGACGGCAGGATCACCGCTGTCGACGTACCGGTCTTCCCGAACGGGAACGGCAAGGACCGACAGATCAACGCGCGGGCGCTGCCCGTGCTGGTGCAGGAGACGATCACCGCGCAGAGCGCCGACGTGGACATGGTCACCGGCGCGACCGTGACCAGTGACGGCTACCTGCAGTCCCTGCAGTCGGCGCTCGACCAGGCCGGGCTGTGACGGCCCCCACCCGGGCCATGGCTTCGGACTTCCGGACGGCGAACCGGGATCCGGTGCGGCGGTGGGTGACTCAGCTGATGGGGATGCCGGTCAGCCTCGCGCTGCGCGGACGGCACGACGACACCGCCGCGGGCCGCCGCGCGTGGGCCGCCGTGACCGCACAGCTGCGCCGGGTGGACCGGATGTTCAGCACCTACCGCGACGACTCACCGGTCAGCCGGCTGGGCCGCGGCGAACTGACCGAAGCGGACAGCCCGGCCGAGGTGCGCGAGGTGCTCGAGCTGGGCCGCGCCGCCGCGGAGCAGTCCGGCGGGGCGTTCTCGATGTGGCTGCCCGACTCCACCGGACAGATCCGGTTCGACCCCAGCGGCGTCGTCAAGGGCTGGGCGGTGCAACGCGCCTCGGCGGCCCTGACCGCCCTGGACGACACCGACTTCTGCCTGTCCGCCGGCGGCGACATTGTCTGCCGTGTAGCCGATCCCGACCGACCCGACTGGCGGATCGGCGTCGAACACCCACTCGACCCCCGGCGGCTGATCGCGGTCGTCCCGGTCCGCACCGGCGGAATCGCCACGTCGGGCACCGCCCACCGCGGACGGCACCTGCGGGACGGACGTACCGGGCGGCCGGTCACCGGCGTCGCCTCGGTCACCGTCATCGGGCCGGACCTGACCTGGGCCGACCTCGACGCCACCGCCGCCTACGCCCGGGGCGCCGACGCCGCCGACTGGCTGCGCACCCGCATCGGCCGCAGCGCCCTCGTGGTGTGGCCCGATGCCACCACCACCGTCGTCGTTGGACGGCTCCCCGACCATTCGTGACCCACGTGGACCGGAGTCCGGGCCGTACCGGCCGAATCGTTCGAACGCGCACTTGGACGGTCCGCAAGACTCTGCCCGGCGTCATCGCCACCGCCCTGGCCACCGTCGTGTCCATACTCGCCTGGTTCGTTGCGCTCGAGCTTCGAGTACGAGTTCGACGGTTGCACGACGCGACGTACGACGGCCGGCGTGGTCGGTTGCTTGCCCGAACAGCTCGAGCGGTCACGGTCCTGGTTGACAGTTCCGACCATGATCGGCTTCCCTCCGACGCGAGGTTGGGTGGGCGCCGGCGTGGCCATTGATCCGGCGACACATCAGCCCTCACTGTCGGACTCTCGCCCTATGCTCACGAGATGACCATGGAGGTGTTCACCGCGGCGCATTTCGACGAGCCGACCGAGGCGACACCGGCCGGCGGAGCCTGGGGCGGCGGCGAAGGGCGCATCGCGGCGGTCCCGGCATCCCTCGCTGCGGACACCGGCCTGCTCCGTGACGACCTGCCCGGCTGGGGTCGGGACACCTTCGTCCTCGTCGTCGCCGCGGTCGGCCACGCCGGCGGCAGACACGAATCGACCCGGCTGATCGCCGGCGGTCCGTTTGGTAGGAAGGCGAGGTGACACGCCTGTTGATCGGTCCGGTGCTGCGGCATGTCGGCTTCACCGACGCCACGGTGTGGGTGGAGGTCGACGGCCCGTGCGAGGTGGAGATCCTCGGTCACCGGGAGCGCACGTGGAGCGTCGCCGGTCACCACTACGCGCTGGTCACCGTCACCGATCTGGAGCCCAGCCGCCGGTACCCGTACCAGGTGCGGTTGGACGGCAACCCGGTCTGGCCGTTGCCGGACGATCCGCGGCCGGCCTGCCGGATCCGGACCCTGGCCGAGGGCGCGGACGTCGACCTGGCCTTCGGATCGTGCCGGTACTCCACCGAGGAGGCCGTCGGCAGCGACCAGCAGTACGACGACGACGCGCTCGACTGCTACTCGCGGGACCTCGTCGACGTCGCCGAGGAACGATGGCCCGACGCCCTGCTGATGCTGGGTGACCAGGTGTACGCCGACGACACGTCCGAGGCGACGCAACAGCGCATCAGGGCCCGCCGGGATGCCTCGGTCGGCGCGAAGTACGAGGTCGCCGACTTCGAGGAGTACACCTGGCTGTACCACGAGTCGTGGAGCGATCCCGATGTCCGGTGGCTGTTCTCGGTCCTGCCCACGTCGATGATCTTCGACGACCACGACGTGCACGACGACTGGAACACCTCGCACGCCTGGCGGCAGGACATGCAACGGACGTCCTGGTGGCAGGAGCGGGTGGTCGGCGCGCTGTCGTCCTACTGGGTCTACCAGCACCTGGGCAATCTCTCCCCTCGGGAGCTGGCTCACGACGAGCTCTATCAGGCGGTGCGCCGGTCCGGCGGGGACAACCGGGCGACCCTGGCGGACTTCGCCACGGCCGCCGACCGCGAGGCCGACGGCGGCAAGGGCTACCGCTGGTCCTACCGGCGCGATCTGGGCCGGGTCCGGCTCCTCGTGGTCGACTCGCGCTGCGGACGCATCCTGGCCGACGGGCGCCGGACGATGGTCAGCGACCCGGAGTTCGACTGGATCACCGAGCAGGTCGCCGGGGACTACGACCACCTGTTGATCGGCACGTCGCTCCCGTGGCTGCTGCCCCGGGCCATGCACGACGTGGAGGCGTGGAACGAGGTGCTCTGCGCAGGCCGGCGCGGCCGCGCGGTCGCCTGGGTCTCCGAGAGACTGCGCCGCGCCGCGGATCTGGAGCACTGGGCGGCGTTCGGGGACTCCTTCACACGGTTCTCCGGGATGATCCGGGAGGTCGCCCAGGGTGTCCACGCGCCGGACGGGAAGGCTCCGGCGACCGTGTGCGTGCTGTCCGGCGACGTGCACCACGCGTACGTGGCGACCGCCCACTTCCCCGAGCCGGTCGACGCGGCGGTCTACCAGCTGACCTGCTCGCCCCTGCACAACCACGTGCCGCCGGTGATGAAGATGCTGTTCCGCGGGGCGTGGAGCCGGGTCGCCGAGCGCTCCACCCGGGTCGTGCTCGGGCTGCTGGCCACGGTGCCCGTCCCGGCGCTGAGCTGGACCCGTGACGCCGGCCCGTTCTTCGGCGACGAGATCGCGGTGCTCCGGCTGTCGGGCCGCCGCGCCGAGGTCGTGCTGCAGAAGGCGAGTTCGGGGGGTCAGCCGAGCGCCCTGCACCCGGTCGAGCGGATGACGCTGTCCTGACCGGCGGGGGCGCGGCCGTCCGTGAAACCCGTCCCGACACCGAGGGCCCGTCTCCTCGGCCTGTCGTGGGCCGTCGTGTGCCGCGGCGGGGCCGGCGCCGCAGTGGTCCTTGCGTGACGGCCTGGGGATGCCGAGCGAGGCCATGTCAACGAGATTCGTATTCCCACAGGGAGTTCCGCAGTCATTGGTGGGCGCCGGTGATGCGGGGGTCGGGTCCGTACTGATGGGGGACGCCGAGGTTCGCGCGGAGGGTCGTACCCGGGTAGTCGGTGGGGTAGATGCCACGTTCCTGCAGGATCGGCACGACCTCGTCGACGAATGCGTCGATGCCGTCCTCGTAGATGTCGGGCGTCATCCAGAAGCCGTCGGCGGCTCCGGCCTCGAACCACTCCTGCAGGTGATCGGCGTGGAGCTTTCCCGGTCCGACGACCGTGGGGTGGTAATCGATCACCCCGTGCGCGAGGATGTCGCGGGGCGACCACCCCTGGCGGGCCACCGCGAGGGCGTTGGCCGAACGTGGGTCCCGCGGCGAGGCGTGCGCGGAGGCCAGTTGTGCCGGCGTGAGGGGTTCGTCGTACCGGTCCGGGTCGATGTGGATCCCGAGCACCGCGCCGAGGTGGGGAAGGCGGGCCTCGATGACGTCGCCCGCGTACCTCAGGCGGCGGTCGAGGCCCTCACGCACGGTCGGTGCGACGGTGGTCATGATGCCCGGGATGTACCTGACCTCGTTCGGGTCGCGGCCGGCGTCACGCGCGGCCTGGCGCACGAGATCCCGTTGTGCGCGGGCCTCTTCGATCGTCCACACCTCGGCGATGAAGCCGCTGGCGTAGCGGCCCGCGATCGACAGCAGGTGCGGGCTGGGGCCTCCGGAGGTGAAGACGACCGGCTGTCCCTGGTCTGAAGGCGGGATCGCCAGTGGGCCACGGGACGCGACGTACTGGCCCTGCAGGTTGATCGGCTGCAGCTTGTCCGGGTCGATGAAGCGGTCCGCTGCCTGGTCCTTGACCCACGCGTCCTGCTGCCAGCTGCCCCAGAGCGCCTGGACGATCTGGATGGTCTCGTGGGCGCGCTGGTATCGCTCGTCGCGATCGGCGACGGGCCGTCCGTAGTTGGCGGCGACGGCAGGGTCGCTGGTGGTGACGGCGTTCCAACCGGCGCGGCCGTGGCTCATCACGTCGAGGGCCTTGAACTGGCGTGCGGTGTTGAACGGTTCCTGGAAGGTCGTCGACCCGGTCGCGACGAACCCGATGTGCGTCGTCTCGCGTGCGACGGCGGCGAGTTGGATCAGCGGGTCCATCAGGTTGCTGGTCGTCGTGTGCTCGACATCGCCTCGCACCGCGGGGAAGTCGGGGGTGAAGAGGAAGGCGAAGAGGCCGCGCTCGGCGGCCCGGGCGTGGCGCACGGTGGCGTCGACGTCGGCGTAGGTTCCGGGGTCCACGTGCGGGGCACGCCAGGCGCCGTGCAGGCCGCCGTATCCGTCGATCATCCCCATCCCGAGGATGAGCTTTTTGTCCGTCGTGGTCACCGAACCGCCTTCTCGGCCAACGCTGTGTCGGTGGGGGTCGCAACGGCGGGGTCCGGTGAGCGGCGGACGAAGAGGACGCCGAGCAGGATGACCACACCGATGGCGAAGGCGGTCAGGAAGGCGGCGTGCCCAGCGGACGTGGCCTGGTCGGTAGTGAGTGCGCCGGCGTCGCTTGCACCGGAACCGATGGTGTACGACGAGATGAACACCGCACCGAAGGCGGCACCGGCGAGCTGCTGGACGGTGGCGAAAGCGGAGGCGCCGTGCGGGTAGAGCTCGGCCGGCAAGCCGCCCATCGCGCTGGTCGTCAGCGACGCCCACATCGCGGCCTGCGCGCTGGTGAACACCAGCCACGCGAGCATCAGCGTGACCACGCTGGTGTGCTCGTCAACGCGGCTGAAGAACCACAGGACGGCCAACCAGACGACCGCCGCCGGGATGACCAGCGGGCGCGGTCCGACGCGGTCGTACACCCGGCCACTGGCGGCCGCCACGATGGAGATGGCCGCCCCGCCCGGGATCAGGAACAAGCCGAGCTGCAGGGTGGTCAGACCGGTGACGTGGGTGAGCACCAGCGGGACGACCACCAGCAGACCGATCCCGGTGCCCGCGACGAAGAGCATCACCAGAAGAGGCGCGGTGAATGACCTGGCGAGGAAGATCCGCATGTCCAGGAAAGCGCTGTCCCGTCGTTGCAGCGGGATCTGGCGCAGGACGAACGCCGCCAAGCCGACCAGCCCCACCGCGATGGGCAGGTACGGCGAGATCGGAGCGTGCCCCGAGGACGCCTCGCCGAGCAGAGACAGCCCGTAGACGAGGCCACCGAAACCGACCGCGGACAACAGTAGCGACGGCACGTCCAGTGCCACCTTCTCGGGGGTGGTGGTGTTACGCAGCTTCCAGGCCCCCAACGCGAGGGCGACGACCGCGATGGGCAGCATCAGGATGAACAGCCAGCGCCAGCTCAGTACCGACAGCACGACTCCGGACAGCGCCGGACCGACAGCGGGTGCCACGGCCGGGACAGCCGTGGTGATCGCCATCATGCGGCCGCGGCGACCGGCCGGGACCAGCCGCATGGTCGTGGTCATCAACAGGGGAAGGAATACCGCGGTGCCGGACGCCTGGACGACCCGGCCGGCCACCAGGACACCGAACGTCGGCGCGATCGCGGCGAGTGCTGTGCCCGCGATGAACAGCGACATCGCGACCAGGTAGATCGTCCGGAGGTGGAATCGCCGCATCACGAAACTGCTGGCCGGGATCAGCACGGCCATGGTCAGCAGGAAGCCGGTGGTGACCCACTGCCCGGTGCCGGGGGTGACCCGGAAGTCCTCGATCAGCGTGGGAAGCGCCACGCCCAGCAGCAACTCGTTGAGGAAAACGATGAACGTCGAGACGATCAGGACCCCGATGACCAGGGCGACGCCCGGGGGGAGTCGGTCGCCGGAGTGGTTGGTGGGTGCTGCTGCGGCGAAGTCGGATGCCGATGGGGTGCTCACGTTTACTCGCTGTTCTGTGATGTCGACGAAAGATCTGTTGCTGCACAGGACCGAGCTGCGCCACGCGCCACGCGCGTTCTGCCGGGCCGAGTGCGCGGAACTGGGGTTCAGCCGGCGAGGACGTCACGGTTGCGTGCAGTCCTGTCGGCTTGACTCCCGTGACGGCCTCGCTGGCCGCTTCGGTGCTCAGGTGGTAAGCGGCACCAGCATGGGGTGCGGGCTCGCGCAGGATCTCTGCGGCGACGCGGGCGATGTCGGTGCAGTCCACCCGGCCGACGGGTCCGTCCCCCAGGTGCCGCAGTACTTCTCGCTGTCCAGCTCCCCCAGGATGGCCTGCATGAACACGTTGGGGCGCAGGTGGGTGTAGCCCAGTCCCGGGGCCTGGATGTAGGACTCGAGGAGTTGGTGCCAGATCATGTGACCGACGTAGCGCTCCATCGGGCGACCGGGTTGGTGAAAGGTGCCGAGGTGCAGGATGTGCCGAATCCCGGCGGCCTCGGCCGAATCGACCAGGTTCTTTCCCTGGGCCAGCATGTCGACCGTGTAGCCCGCGATAAGGAACAGCCAATCGATCCCGTCGAGCGCCGCGGCGAACCCGTCGTAGTCGTCGAGGTCCAGGTGGACGCTGCGCACTCCCTGCGCCGCGAAGTGCGCGGCCTGCTCGGGCCGCCGCACGGCTGCCCTGAGCTCGATCGAGGTGTCCTGCCGTACGAGGCCGACGAGCTCGCCGCCGATGCGTCCGGTGGCGCCGGTGACGAGGACGACCGGGAGTCTCGTGAGGTCCGTGGCGGCGGTGGTCGCAGTGGTGGTGCTGACGACCTCGGATTGCCGGCGAGCAGACGACGGTGACGTCACAGCTGGCTCTTTCTGTCGGGCGTTGAAGGGAAGTGGCGTGCAACAGAGCCGCCGCGCGGGTCCGTCTCGGTCAGCACGACGCACGCAAGGACTCCCGCCGCCTACCGCGGCCGCTGTGGGCCGCCGTCAACCGGCTGGTCGCACTGCGGCCAGGACCTACACGTAGAGCAGACGGTTGACCCGCACCAGGAAGTCCTCACCGAGCTCGCTGGTCGGGTCCCCCATCAGTTCACTGATGACGTTCATCGCCAGATCCCGCCGCCTCGGGGACCGCGCGGCGATAGCCGACTCGAGTGCACGGGGCATTTCGTCTGCGGTGAGATCCGTGCAGTAAACGGGGGTTCCGGGCTGTTGACGCCACGAGTCGGTGATGGTGCCCGCGTCGAAGCCCTGAAAACCGGTCTGCTCGACCAGCGACATGCCCAGGCCCCGGTCGTCGTCGTGGTCTGCCGCGACGGGAACCGCGATACGGCCTGACGCGCCACTGGGGGCGGCATAGGCGCCGAAGGACTGCGCCGTGATGGCGTTCCACGCTTTGACGATGGAGCGGCCGAGCTGTTCCTCGACCCAGCGGCTCTCCACGAGTCCGCCATCGAGGGCTTCGATGTGCCCGTCGCGGGCCGGATAGTAGTTGGAGGTGTCGATGACGACGGCCTCACCGGGTAGTTGGCCGAGCAGCGGTTTGAGGTCGGGCACCCGGACGAGGGGGACCGAGGTGATCAGGACATCCACACCCGCTGCAACCTGATCCGCGCGCACAGCCTCAGCGCCGCTGGCCAGAACCTCAGCAGATATGGTCTCCGGCCCGCGAGAATTCGCGATCTTGACCTGGTGCCCGTGAGCGCTCAGTCGATCAGCGAGCACGCTGCCGATGCTGCCAGCTCCCATGATGCCGATTTTCATGCCTGTCCTCCGGGTGGTGTGTGCTGAGTCGTCGTCTGTCCGGTGCTCCGCCGCATCCGGGGGCGGAGACGGGCCGCGGGCATGCTGCCCGGTCACCGCCCGACGTGCGCGAAGAATGGGCGACGATGAGCGGCAAGCAGCGCTCGCAACTCCCGGCGCGTCAACGAACCGAGCGAAACGGAGTCGGTGTCCGCTCCATCCAGGACGATACGGAGGCGGTGTCCGCCTGTCAATGAGGGCGTGACGACCGTGGCCGCGGTCATACCACGGCGACCGGCAGGAGAACCTGAAGGCGTACATCGACCGTGTGGCCATCACGCCGGTGCCTGCGGAAGAGACGCCCGGCGCCACCGCCGACACGAGGTGCCGCGCTGGATTCCTGCCAACGCTTGGTCGGAGGCGACCAACGCCGACAGGCGCCCGGGTCAGGACGCGGGAAAGGCACTCCGAAGTGCGGACGGCATTAGCCAACCCTCTCTCGCGATCGCGCGAAGGGACTGCGTGGATCCCTCGTCCGCCAGTTGCGCATCACTGATCCACGCGGAAGCCAGCACGCTGAGGACGAGGTCCCGGTCGCGCACCCACGGGCGGGCGTACCCGGCCGCCTGGGCATCGGCCAGGAAATGCCCGGTGATCTCGATGAGTGACTCGCACGCGACTGCGAGTGGAGAGGTGGTCTCGAGGAGGGCTTCTCGCAGGGGGCCGGGCAGGCCGTCGAAGACCGTCACATAGTCACCCAACGCGGTCAACCACAGCTCCAGTGCCGCGAGGGGGTCACCGCACTGGGCCTCGATTTCGGCCCGGCGGGCGTCCAATTCCTCCCAGCGGGCCAGAAGGAGCGCCGCGAGCAGCGACTCCCGTGTCGGGAAGTGGCGGTACAAGGTGCCCGGCCCAAGACCGGCCCGCTTGGCGATGTCCTGCATTGCTCCGCTCACGCCCTGCTCGGCGAAGAACTCCTCGGCCACGTCCAGGATGTGCAGCCGGTTGCGCGTCGCGTCAGCACGCGGCTTCGGCGGCGTCGCCTCCAGGTGTGTCTCCATACGACCTCCTCCATCAGAAACGGAGGATACTTCCACATGCTCCGCACCGCCAAGGGTGAACGGTCGATTCGGGTGACGCGGACAGGCACCGAATGCGGCTATGCCGGCCATCGGTCGCGACCCCCGTATGGATCGCCGCACCGCGACTGCGGCAGTGTCCGTCGCACGGATCGCCTCCACACCACGGGGTGCACCGGGCGGTGGTCGCTGTCAACAAGGGTCGGCAGGAGGCCGGTCGGGTTCGATGCTGATGCACCCGCGCCGTCGGCGCCGTGGGATGGCGCTTCGTACCCGCCTGGAATGGCATGGCACGGCTCAGGCAGGCTCACCTCGCGCTGAGCATCGACCAGCTCAAGGTTCCATTGTCCGGAGCCTTGGCGTCGGGGTCCGTTGCAGTGGCACAGCGGCGATCTCGTGGAGGCGCCGACGCCGCGCGGACGACTCACCCGGCCCGGTGCGTGGCGCACTCGCCGCGCCGACTGTCGTCCCCTCAGACCGGCCCGTGCACGAACCACACCCCGAGCATCCGCTCGGTTCCGGGGTTGCGCAGCGTGTGCGGGATGGTCGAGTCGAAGCCCAGCGACTCACCGGCCTGCAAGGTGAACACCTCGTGGCCGATGGTCACCTCGAGCACCCCGCTCACCACGTAGCCGTACTCGTAGCCAGGATGGCAGGAGACCTCACCGATGTCGGACGACGACGCCCCGGGCTCGTAGACGATCTGCATGAACGCCACCTCGCGTTCCGGCGTCGCCGCCAGCCGCTCCCAGATGACGCCGGCGGCCATGTCCAGCCGGGACCGGTGGCTGGGGTGCACGATCGACACCCGGTTCGCGTACTCCGACGGCCGCCACACCGCGGCGGGATCGGCCGTCGGCGACAACGGGGCCCCGCCGGTCCCCTCCGACGCACGGTCGGACCGCTCCGGGAGCCCGTGCAACCCGTCGACCAGCGCGGTGCGCACCACGTCCGCGGCCGCCACGCCCTCGTCGAACAGGTCGTCGACCGAGACGTGCAGGGACTGCGAGAACGCGTACAGCGTGGACACCGACGGTTGGGACTTGCCGTTCTCGATCTGCGACACGAACGACGGCGACACGTTCACCTGCCGCGCCAGCTCCCGCACGGTGAGCCCCGACCGCAACCGGAAGTCGCGGAGCCGCGGGCCCAGGGAGGCCGCTCGGGGATCCACCTGGACCCCACCCGGCTCCGCGGCCGGCCTCACACCAGCGCCTGCTGCCGCCGGCGCCGCGCGCGCGTCACCGAGAACAGCACCGCCGCCGCCAGGATCAACAGACCCTGGAACAGGTACTGCCACATCTGCGAGAGCCCGAGGAACGTCGTGGCGTTCAGCACCTGGATCAGCAGCACCGAACCCAGCAGCGTCCCGACGAACGTCCCCCGGCCGCCGAGCAGGCTGGTCCCGCCGAGGACCACCGCCGTCACACTGGTCAGCGTGTAGCTGACCCCCTGCAGCGGGTCGCCCACCCCGATCTGCGCCATCAGCATGAAGGCGCCCAGCGCGGTGAACAACGACGTGGCGAGATAGGCGAGCACCACCGTGCGGTTGATGCCGACACCGACCTTGCGGGCCGACTCCTCGTGCGAACCGACCGCCCGCAGCCGCCAACCCCACCGGCTCCGGCGCAGGAGCAGCTCCATCACGATCGTCGCCGCCACCAGCACCAGGAATGCCACCGGGATCGGCCCGACCTGCTGGGTGATCATTGCGACCACGTCACCGTTGATGTAGCCGTCCGACGTCGGCCGCAGCAGCAGGCTGACGCCCTGCAACGCGATGTAGGTGGTCAGCGTCGCCGCGATCGCGGTGAACCGGCCGAACCGGATGAGGCTGCCGTTGATCAGGCCCACGACCGCGGCCAGCACGATGCACAGCACCAGACCGACGGCGATCTCACCGGGCGGTGACTCGTCGGTCACCCAGAACGAGGCGACCACCACCAGGAAGCCCGCGAGCGGCCCGACCGACAGGTCGATACCGCCGATCAGCAGCGGGATGGTCTGCCCCATCGCGATGAAACCCAGTGCGGTCACCAGGGTCAGGATCGAGGCGATGTTGAAATCGGAGAGGTAGTTGGCGTTCTCGTTGTAGACGTAGGCGCCGAGCACGACCATCACCGCGACCAGCAGCACCGACGGCGCGTAGTCGCCGCGGAGGAAGCGGGCGAACGGCGACGAGTTCGCCTTCGTCCCCACCGTCGGCGCAGTCGCGATGTGCGTCGTGGACTCCACCGCGGCCCGGACGATGCGCTCCTCGGTGATGTCGTCGCCGTGCAGCGTCTCGACCACATGCCCCCGCGACATCACGATGACCTGGTCGCAGAGACCCTCGAGCTCCTTGGCGTCCGACGACGCGACGACCACCGGGATCCCGGACGCCGACACCTCCCGCAGGATGCGGTAGATCTCCGCACGGGCACCGACGTCCACGCCCTGGGTGGGCTCGTCGGCGACGACGAGCAGCGGCTCGGACAGCAGGGCGCGGGCCAGCACCACCTTCTGCTGGTTACCGCCGGACAACGCCGAGACCGGCGCGCTCATCGACGGCGCCTTGACCGCCAGCGAGTCGAGGGTCTCGCCCACCAGCCGTTGCTCGCGACCGTCGTTGAGCAGCCCCCGGCCGTACCGGCCCAGCGACGCCACGGCGGCGTTCTCGCGCACCGACAGGGTGCTCATCACGCCGTCGCGCTGCCGGTCGGCGGGCAGGAACGCCGCACGGTGCAGCAGGTCCTTGCCGGACGTGGACCTGCCGGCCACCTGCACGGTGCCGGTGAACGACTCGAGCCCCGCGAGGGCGCGCAGCAGATCCGACTGGCCGTTGCCGACGACCCCTGCCACGCCGATGATCTGGCCCGGCGTGGCGCTCAGCGACACGTCGGTGAAGCCGGTGCCGGTGACGCCCTGAAGCACGAAGTTGGGCGTCGCCCCGGGGGCCGGCGCGAGCTTGTCGGGGAACGTCGAGTCGAGCTGGCGGCCGACGATCATCGCCAGCAGCTCGCCGTCGGTGATGGCCGCGACCTCGGCGGTGCCGCGGACGCGACCGTCCCGGAGCACGGTCACCGAATCCGCCAGCTCCCGCACCTCCGCCAACCGGTGCGTGATGTACACGACCGAGGTGCCGTCGGCGACCGCCGACCGCACCTTGGCGAAGAGCAGCTCCACCGAGTCCTGACCGAGCGGAGCGGTGGGCTCGTCGAGCACCAGCAGCGCCGGCCGCACCGCCAGCGCCTTGGCCACCTCGAGGAGGTGCTTCTGGGCGACGCTCATCGTCTCGACGCGGTCGCTCAGGTGGACCTGGAGTCCGACGCCGTCGAGCAGTTCCCGGGCCGTGTCGGCGACCTTGCGGCCGGCGAACACCGACGCCGGCAACGCCACCCGCAAATTCTCCTCGACGGTCAGGTCGGGCAGCACCGCCGGGTGCTGGTGCACGATCGCGATACCGAGTTCGGTGGCCAGTGCCGGGGTGAGCGAGCCGATCTCCCGGCCGCCGACCGCGATCGTGCCGGTGTCCGGCTGCAGCACACCGGTGGCGATGTTCATCAGCGTCGACTTGCCGGCGCCGTTCTCGCCGAGCAGGGCGTGCACCTCACCGGGCCGCACCGTCAACGACACGTCGGTCAGCGCCGCCACGCCGGAGAACGACTTGGAGACGCCCGTCATCACCAACGTCGGCGTGCCGACGGCGCCGTCGGCCGCCGCGGAGGTGTCCCCGGCGGCACGGAGCGGGCTGGACCCGGCCGCGGCGGTCGGCCCGGCCGGGGTGTGCAGAGCAGGAGAATCGGTCACGGCTTCGCCTTCGTCAGCGGCCCTCGCGGGCCGACGGGACCGGGTCCCGGGACGGCGGTCACCGCCCCGGGACCGCGGGGTCTACTTGAGCAGCGCCGCCTGGGCGTCGCCGGGCAGCTGGGCCGACAGGTAGACGTCGGCCGGCAGGTTCTTGTCGCACTTCACCGGGTTCGGCTTGCCGCTGACCGAGTCCTCGAACACCGGCGCCTCGAAGGTGAGGTTGGTCGGCGGGACACCGCCGGTGGCGGTGGCGACGGCGTACTGGATGGCGAGGCGGACGTTGTCGTTGCCGGTGGTCACCGTCATCAGCTTGAAGTCGGGATTCGCGGCCTTGTTGTCCTCGTAGAAGCAGGACAGCACGTTGCCGTCGGAGGCCGCGACGGCCGGGATGGACCGGCCGCTCTTGGCGAACTCCGGAAGTGCGCCCACCAGCGACGGACCGAAATCACTGACGATCACGTCGATCTGGGGGTACTTGGCGATCGCCGCGGTCAGCACCTGCTGCGTCTTGGCCGGGTCCCAGTTCGTCACCTCGAACGGCGACTCACCGAGGATCGGGTACTTGTCGGCCGGCAGCTGCTTGTCGAGCTCCGCCCGCTCGGTGGTGCCCTGCGTGTTGCCGGGAGGGCCCGACAGGAACAGGATGTTGCCGCCGTCGGGGAAGTTCGCCTTGATCCAGGTGGCCCAGTTGGTGGCGTCCGCCGTGGGATCGGAGCCGACGTAGGCGTTGTAGTCGACTCCGTCCTCGCCGCCCGGGTCACTGCGGTAGGGGACGGTGACCACACCGGCCTTGTAGGCGCTGCGCAGCGCCGGCAGGATCGCCTTGCCCGCGTCCGGGAAGACCACCATCGCGTTGACGCCCTGGGCGACCATGCCCTGGATGTCGGAGATGGCCTTCTGGGTGTCGCCCTGGCCGTCGGCGTAGAGGTACTTGGTGACGCTCGGGCACTTCTTCGCCTCGTCCTCACCGGAGGCGGTCGTGACGAGGCGCCAGCTGTTGCCACCGAAGCCGTCGAGCAGGCCGAGGGTGATCTGCTTGCTGCCGCACCAGGACGGCGCCCCTTCCAGCGGGGACGCCGACTGCGAGGGCTGCGCTGCGGTGGACCCGCCGCCGCCGGAACCGCAGCCGGCGAGGACCGCGGCCAGACCGGTGGCGAGGGCGACTGCCCGGAGAGTGTGCCGTTTCATGGTGCTCCTTGGGTCTCGACGCGGCGTCGATGCCACGTCAGCGGATGTGCGGGAGGCGGATGCGGACAGGGAAGCCGGAATCAGGCCGACGACGGGGTGGCTGCGGGCCCGGACGCCGGACGCGAGCCGAAGCGCGCTCGCAGAGCCGCCCAGTTGACCGTGTACAGCGCGACGCCACCGGCGAGAGCGGCTGCCTGCACCAGGGTCTGGACCGCGAACGGCACCCCGAGGGCGAGCACGAACTGGTCCAGCTGGGTCAGGAACAGCGCGGCGATCACCGTCGACACCGGGAAGCCGCGCCCGCCGAGCAGCGACGTGCCACCGAGGACGACCACCGCCACCGACGGCAGCAGGTAGGCGTTGCCCTGGAACGCGGTCGGCTGGGCGGTGATGCCGGCCAGCAGGATGCCGGCCAGGCAGTACAGCAGTTGAGCCCAGATGAACGCGAGGGTGTGGTGCGACCGGACGCGCAGGCCCACCGCGCGGGCGGCGAGCCGGTTCGCGCCGATCGCGGTGAAGCGGCGTCCGGCGACGGTCTTCTTCGTCAGCACCGCCACGACCAGCAGTGCGGCCAGCGCGAACAGCGCGGCGTGCGGGATGCCGAGGGTGCGGCCGGCGGCCACGTCGCTGAGCAACCGGGTGGTGCTGCGGGGGATGCCGTTGGAGATGCCGAGCACCGCCCCGAACAGCAGGGCGTTGGTCCCCAGGGTGGCGATGATGGAGTTCAGACCCAGCCAACCCACCAGCAGGCCGTTCAGCGCCCCGGCCGCGACGGCGTAGGCCACGGCGATGAGAACCGCTGTCAGGACGCGGCTGTCGTCACCGTTCGGGTAGTGACTGACCACCACGATGGCCAGCGACATCGCGCCCGGAACGGACAGGTCGATGCCGCCCTGCTGCACGACGAGCATCTGGCCGAGACCCGCGATCGCCAGGACCGCCGCGAACGGCAGCATGCTGGCGATCACGCCACCCGAGACGCTGGACGGCGCGACGATCGCACTGACGATGAACAGGACCACGGTCGAGACGACGATCGTGATGGCGCCTTTGGCGGTGGCGAACCGGGATCCTCTGGCGACGGCCGGCCGCAGCCGGTCCGTGGACGTGGCGTCCGTCATGCTGTCTCCCGCACATCGTCGTTGAAGAGGAGATTTCGGAGGTGACACCGCACGCTGTGCGCGGCGTGTTCACAAGTGTTGAGTGAGACTGTACACATGAGGTGACGGCGTTCACAACCGCTGCGACGGTCTCAGTTCGGTGAATCTTCCGCGCGGCCGCCGGGGTCCGTACGTCCGGATGATGACGGCCCGACACGACCAAGGCGCCGTCGCCACGGCCGACCGGCGAACCCCCACCCGGTCGGCGGAACGGCCACCGCGGGCGCCGACGGCGATGTGCAGGTCACTCCTGCCGCTGTGAACGGTGCGTCAGTACACCATGTAACCGCCGTCGGCAGCGAGCACATGGCCCGCCAGAGCCGAGGCGGCGTCGGAGAACAGGAAGCAGACGACGGCGGCGATGTCCGCGGGCTCCATCAACCGCTGTTGCGGCGTCTGACCGACCCAGTCCGCGACGATGGCCGGATCGGTGCGGCCCACCGCATCCAGGATCGGGGTCCGGGTGTACCCGGGGGCGACCGCATTGACCCGGATGTTCAGCGGTGCCCATTCGACCGCCAGGGTGCGGGTCAGCTGGGCCACCCCGGCCTTGGAGACGTCGTAGGCGACATGGATCTCCGGGTGCACGACCTTGAGACCGGCGATGGACGAGACGTTGACGATGACGCCGCCGCCGGCGGCGGCCATCACCCGGCCGAACTCCCGCGCGCACAGGAAGGCACCGGTCAGGTTGACCGCGATGGTGCGGTCCCACACCGTCTGCGACAGCTCCAGGGTCGGGCTGTTCTCGACGATCCCGGCGTTGTTGAACAGCCAGTCGACACGACCGTGGGCGGAGACCAGAGTGTCGGCGAGGGAGCCGATCTCGCGGCCGTCGGTGACGTCGAGATGCCGGTACTCCGCGGTCCCCGGTGTCGTCGCCGTCAGCTCCGCGGCCATCCGCTCGCCGGCCTCCGGATCGAGATCGGCCACCACGACGGTCGCCCCGCGCTGCGCCAGCAGGGTGGCGGTCGCGCTGCCGATCCCGCCGGCACCACCGGTCACGACGGCGACCTTGCCTGCGAACTCCTCCATGGACGGTCCTTTCGGTCGGGCTGCGCGGCCGGCGGGACCCGTCACGGGTGTTCCGCTCCCGCCGCGCGGCGCAGGTCAGAGCAGGATCTGCAGGGGGTTCTCGAGGGTGGTGATGAGGGCGGTGAACCACTCGGCGGCGAGGGCTCCGTCGACGGCGCGGTGGTCGACGGAGAGGGTGAGTTGGAGGGTGGTGGCGATGGTGAGGGTTTCGGTGCCGTCGGGGTGGGTGTCGATGGCGGGGGTGCGTCGGCCGGCGCCGACGGCGAGGATGGCTGATTGGGGTGGGTTGATGATGGCGCCGAAGTCGTCGATGCCGTACATGCCGAGGTTGGTGACGGAGAGGGTGCCGCCCTCGAGTTCGTGTTGTTTGAGTTTGCCGGTGCCGGCGCGGGCGACGAAGTCCTTGACGGTGGTGGACAGTTCGCTGATGGAGAGTCGTTGGGCGGCGCGGATGACGGGGGTGACGAGGCCTTTTTCGCCGGCGATGGCGACGGAGACGTCGATGTCGTCGTAGCGGCGCAGGGCGTCGTCGGTCCAGATGACGTTCATGGCCGGGACCCGGCGGTGGGCGAGGACGGCGGCTTTGACGACGAGGTCGTTGACGGAGATGCGGGTGGTGGCGGCGGCGTTGAGTTGGGTCCGCAACGCGAGGAGCGCGTCGATGCGGGCGGTGCGGCGGAGGTAGAAGTGCGGGACCTGCTGCTTGCTCTGGGTCAGTCGTGCCGCGACGGCACGGCGGAGCCGGGTGTGCGGTTCGTCGGTCCACGGGCCCGCCGCGGCGGCGGTCGGGGCGGCGGAATCCGCGACGGCAGAGGCCGGCGCGGCTGCTGCGGCGGCCGGGGCCGCGGCGGCTGCGGCGGGGGCGGGGGCGGCTGCGGCGGGGGCGGGGGCGGCGGGGGCGGGGACGGCTGCGGGTGTTTCGGTGCGGCGGTGCAGCGCGGCGTCGATGTCGGAGCGCACGATGCGCCCGCCCGGGCCGGTGCCGTGCACCGACGCGAGGTCGAGGTCGGCTTCCCGGGCCATCCGCCGGGCCAACGGGCTGGCGAACACCCGGGACCCGTGACCGCCGTTGCCCGCGTTTCCGGCAGGCGACGAGGCTGCGGTGGTCAGGGGTGGGGTGGTCATGGTCGCCGGCGCGGCATCGGACCCCGCCGTCGCGGCATCGGATGCGACCGGCTCGTCGGCACCGACTGACACCACGGTGTCGTCCGGCGGCACCTCACCGCCGCTGCCGCCCAGGTTCGCCGCCGCAGCGGCGGTGGCGTCGGCGGTGGCGGTGGCGTCGGCGGTGGTGCTCTCGGCGGTGGTATCGGTGTCGGCGGTGCTTTCGGTGACGCCAAGGGAGACCAGCAGGGCGTCGACGTCGGCGCCGGCTTCGTCGGCGCCGCCGATGACCGCGATCGGTGCGCCGACGTCGATCGTGACACCGGCTTCGGCGAGGAGCCGCAGCACGATCCCGTCGGTGTCGGCCTCGAAATCGATGACGGCTTTGTCGGTCTCGATCTCGGCCAGGGTGTCACCGGCGGCGAACCGGGTGTTCTCGGCGACTTTCCATTCCTGGATGACCGCCTCGGTCATCGCCGCCGCGATCTCCGGCATCCGCAACAACGACGCCATCAGATGCCCCCCAGATTCCGCAACGCCACGACCATCTCCGCGTCCTTGGCGATCGCCGCCCGTTCCAACACCTTGCTGATACTCGGCGAAGCGACCCCACCGGTGACCCGCTCGATCGGCGCGTCCAACCAGTCGAAGAACCGACGCCCGATCTCATCGGCCAACCACCCGCCGTACGACGTGCCGACCGCGCCCTGCTCGGCGATCACCACCCGGTTCGTCTTGCGCACACTGGCCTCGATGGTGTCCCAGTCGATCGACGCCCGGTCCAGCCACCGCAGATCGATGACCTCCGCGTCCACCTCGCCGACCTCCTCGACCGCGGCCAGCACATAGTTCGTCATCGCCAGATACGTGATCACCGTGACCTCGGTGCCCTCCCGCCGGACCGCGGCTTTCCCCACCGGCAGGCAGAAGTCCAGCCCGGTGTCGTCGACCGGCGCCGGCCCGGTGGAGGCGTACAGGTCCACGTGTTCCAGCACCACCACCGGGTCCTCACAGGCCAGGGCGGTGTTCATCAGCCCGATGTAGTCGTACGGGGTCGACGGCGCCACGATCCGCCACCCCGGGGCGGTGGCGAAGATGCCGGCCGGGTCCATCGAGTGCTGCGACCCGTAACCGGTACCCATCGCCACCTTGGAACGCAGCACCAACGGCACCGCGTCGTCCCCACCGAACATGTGCCGGGCCTTGCCGATCTGGTTGAACAACTGATCCGCCGCCACCCACATGAAATCGGCGTACATGAACTCCACCACCGGCCGGAACCGCCCATCCAGCGCGATCCCCCCGGCCAGCCCGGCGAACGCGTTCTCCGCGATCGGGGTCCCCAGGATCCGGTCCGGGAACCGGTCCTTCAACCCCTTCGTCGCCCCGTTCGTCCCACCACTGAGCCGGTGCACGTCCTCCCCCAGGACCAGCACCCCCGGGTCGGTGTCCATCCGGCGACCCAGGACGCGGGCGATCACATCCACGAACTTCGCGTCCGCCACCTCACCCTGGAAGTCTTCGGGTTCGACGTAGCGGGAACCTTCCAGTTCGGTCAGGTCACCGCGGATCCCGGTGTCCACCCACGACGGGTCCGGCCACTCGCCGGGCCGGATCTGCCGCTGACCGGGCTTCCCGCCGGGCAACGGCTCCAACAGCTGCCCGCCGATCTCGGCCATCAACGCCTTCGACCGCCGCGTCAGCTCCTCGACCTCCTGCTGCGTCAAAAGGTTGCGGCGCACGAGGTGCCCGGCGACCAACGCGATCGGGTCCCGCTGCCGCCACGCCTTCTCCTCGTCCTTGCTGCGGTAGCCGAACGCCGAGCCGGGGAACGGCCCGTTCTGGTGGAAATAGCGGTACACGTCGGCCTCGACCACGGCCGGGCCGTTCCCGGCGCGCATGTGCGCGACCGCCTCACCCATCGCCAGGTACACCGCCAACGGATCCATCCCGTCGACCTTCCACGAGGCGATCCCGAAGCCCGGCCCGCGGGCGGACAACCTGGGTTCCTTGGTGGCTTCCTCGACGTGGGTGGACACGGCGTAGCCGTTGTTCTCGATGAAGAAACACAACGGCAGGTCCCACGCCGCCGCCAGATTCAACGTCTCCAGGGTCGATCCGATGTTGGACGCACCATCCCCGAAATACGTCACCGCCACCGCGTCCGTACCGGCGAAGCGGTGCGCCCACGCCGAACCCGCCGCCAACGGCACCCCACCACCCACGATCGCGTTCGTGCCGATCGCCCCCGCGGCCTTCCACTGCAGATGCATCGAACCACCACGGCCGTGACTGAACCCCCGGTCCAGACCGCAGATCTCCCCCAACGTCCGCAACAACACCGCCCGCACGTCCTCATCCACCTCGTCACGCGGGTCGATGCCCTTCGGCGCCACGAAATGCAGGACCTTCGCCAGGAACTGGTGATGACCGCGGTGCGAACCGTTCACCGTGTCCGCGTCCGTCAACGCCAACACCGACCCGACCGCACCACCCTCCTGCCCGATGCTCGAATGCGCCGGCCCGTGGATCAGACCCGCCGCCGCCAACTCCAGCACGTACTCCTCGAAGGTGCGGATCAACACCATCTGACTCAACATGGGCAACAACAGATCAGGATCAGCCGCATCCCAATCACGTTCGGTGGTGAGGACCTCGACCCAGGGCGCGCTGGGCTCGAGATGCCGGTGCTCAGTCATTGAGTCACTCCCTGCAATCGGTTGCTCTGCTGCACAGTTTCTCATAGCCTGGCCCGAGCGTCCAGTGCCAGTGAACACTCACTGAACAGGGGCGCCGCACTCGGCAGGCGGCGACGGAGCCGCCCGGACGAACGGAGGAGGTCCCGATGGCCGGACTGCCCGGTATGCGTCGGCTGGACCACATCGGTTTCACCGTGCCCGATCTCGAGCAGGCGCGGACGTTCCTGGTGGAGGTGCTGGGCTGCGAGTACATGTACAGCCTCGGCCCGTTCCGACACGACGACACCGACTGGATGCGGACGCACCTGAACGTCGACCCGCGCACCGTGATGCGGCAACTGCACTTCTTCCGCTGCGGCGGACAGGCGGTGTTCGAGGTCTTCGAGTACGACGCCGCCGATCAGGTCAGCACCCCGCCGCGCAACAGCGACGTCGGTGGTCACCACGTCGCGCTGTACGTCGACGATCTGGACGTGGCGGTGGACTACCTGCGGCAGCAGCCCGGGGTCACGGTGCTCGGCGAGCCGACCGCGAGCCGTGGACCGTCCGAGGGGCAGCGCTGGATCTACTTCCTCAGCCCCTGGGGCATGCAGTTCGAGCTGGTCAGCTACCCGCACGGCAAGGCGTTCGACCGCGACGGCGGCTGAGCGGCCGGCGCTGAGCGGTTCGGCGGCTGCATCCGCTGCGGACCCGCTGCCGCTGCCGGTTTCCGTTCCCGCTGCCGACATCACGGCAGCGGGAGCGGAATGCGGAGGCGGAAGAGCCACCCCGCCGACCGGCGCCCGGCCGCGCCACCGTGCGTCAGTACAGGACCTCGCCACCGGTGACGGCGGCGACCAGCGACCGCGGCGCGCGCAGCGTCGCCAGCCAGACGGTGGCCGCGGCGAGGTCGGTGGTGCGGCCCAGCCGGCCCGCCGGGATCTGCCGCTGCCGGCCGTCGAGGATCTCCTCGTACGTCACCCCGGCGCTGTCGGCCATGCCCTGGAACGCCTGCTGCAACAGGGGAGTGTCGGTGGCGCCGGGACAGATCATCCGGATCCGGGGATCGGCCGCGGTCCGGGTCCGGTCGATCCCCCGCAGCCAGCCGATCAACGCGAACTTGGACGCGCAGTAGACGCCGTTGTTCGCCTCCCCCACGAGACCCGCCTGGCTGGCCACGGCGATGAAGGTGCCGTCGCGGCGGGCGAGCCCCGGTGCGACCGCGTCGTAGAGCCGGAAGACGCTGAGCGTGTTGGCGCCCATGATGCGCTCGGTGGTCGACGGGGCGATGGTGGCGAGCGCCTCCGCTCCCGCGATGCCGTGGGCGGCCACGACGAGGTCGATCCGCTCCGCGTCGACGAGCGCCTGCACGTCCGCGCACACCGCGGCGTCGTTCAGATCACCCAGGAGGTCCATCGCACCGCCATTGCGGGACGGCCGCAGGTCGTGCCGGAGCACGCGGTGGCCGGCCGCCTCCAGAGCTTCGGCCATCGCCGAGCCGATGCCACCGGCGGCGCCGGTCACCAGAGTGGTCATGAGGCGTCCTCCCGCAGGTCGTAGCAGGCTCCCCAGGAGAATCCACCGTCCGATGAGCCGAGGTACGACAGCGTCGCGTGGCGGTCGGCGTCCTGGTCGGCGGCACTGACCACCAGGTTCACCGGGCCGCTCGGGGCCGACCGTTCGAGCACGAACGACTGCACGAGACCGCGGGCCGCGGCGACGTACGCCTCCACGGCCCGGGCGTCACCGCCCTCGAGGCAACGGAGGTCGACCACCACCGGGTCGGTCCCGGTGGCGGCGGCCACCATCGCGGCGACCAGGTCGACGATGCCCGCGGACAGCAGGGCGTCCCGGTCCGCCGGCGCGGCCGACGGTCGCAGGGTGACGGTGACGGCCACGGGGCGGCCGTGCGTCGTGGTCACCGTCCAGGGCGCGGCGGTCATGCCCGCGGCCACTTCAACGAGCCGCGGCTGATGACCACGTCGGTCAGGGTGGCGACCACGAGGATGGTTCCCTGCGCGGCCAGCTTCACCTCGGTGGGCAGACCCAGCAGATCCATCCCGTTGGAGATGCTGCCGATGACCAGGGCGCCGAGCAGCGCCGACCAGACGACACCGCGGCCGCCGAAGAGGCTGGTGCCGCCGATCACCGCCGCGGCGATGGCCTCCAGCAGCAGACTGCCGCCACCGGACTGGTTCGAGACGCCGAGCAGGCGGGACGCGGCGAACAGCCCGGCGAGGGCGGCGAACAGCCCGGCGAGCGCGAACGACCAGACCAGCGTCCGACGCACCGGGATCCCGGCCCGGCGGGCCGCCTCACGGTTGCCGCCGACGGCGTACAACCGGATGCCGAAGCGGGTCTGCGAGGCGACGTAGGACAGGAACGCCAACAGCCCGACCAGCAACGCCACCACGATCGGGATGCCGCGGTAGCTGTTGAGCACCCAGACGACCGCCACGATGGCCACCGCGGTGACCCCGATCGGCAGCGCGAGATTGCGCACCGGATCGGCGCCGAGTCCCACCCGCCGGCGGCCGCGGTACTGCGCGTAGCAGTTCGCGGCGTAGCCGACGAGACCGAGCAGACCGAGGATCCAGCCCGCCGCGGGCGTCAGGTAGGCACCGACGATGAACTTCAGATCACTGTTGGCCAGGCTGATCTGGCCCGCGGAGGGCAGTAACCACAGCAGCAGTCCCTGCAGTACCAGCGAGCCGGCGAGGGTCACGATGAACGACGGGCCGCCGTACAGGACGAGCACCGCCTGCAGCAGTCCCCAGATGACACCGAAGGCCAGTGCGATGGCGCAGGCGAGCCAGGGGTTCCACCCTTCGGTGACCGCCAGCCGGCCGGCGATGGCGGCGGCTGCGCCGCTGAGAGCGGCGACGGACAGGTCGATCTCGGCGACGAGCAGGATGAGGACGAGCCCCAGGGCCAGCGTCGCCGTCACCACGGTCTGCAGCGTCAGGTTGGACAGGTTCCGGGCGGACAGGAACAGCGGCTGCTGTGACCAGAAGACCAGCCACACCAGAACCAGCGACAGCAGCACCGGGATGAGGCGGAGCCGGCCGGACATCAGGGCCAGCATGCCTTCCCGGGCCGGGGCGGCGGCCTTGGGCGGGGAGGGTGCCGTGACGGTCATGTGGATGCTCCCGTGCGCGGGGTCGAGGCGCCGGTGATGGCGTCGACGATGTCGGAGGAGTCGAACTCGCCGCGCCGCAGCTCGGCGACCTTGCGGCCGAGCCGCAGCACGACGACGGTGTCGGCGATCTGCTGGACGTCGTGCAGGTCGTGCGAGATGACCATGACCGCCCGGCCCTGGTCACGCAGCCGGGCCAGCAGGTGCAGCACCTGTTCCTTCTGGGCGACGCCCAGGGCGGCGGTGGGCTCGTCCAGCAGGACGACGGCCGGATCGGTGAGCACGCTGCGGCAGATCGCGATGCCCTGCCGCTGGCCACCGGACAGCTGACCCACGGGGGTGACCAGCGAGCGGATCTTGACCCCGAGCTCCCCCAGCACCTGGGTGGCGCGGTGTTCCATCTCCGACCACTGCAGCCGGCGGCCGGTGATCCGCGAGCCGACGACCTCCCGCCCCAGGAAGAGGTTCTGGACGGTGTTGAGGTTGTCGCACAGTGCGAGGTCCTGGTACACGGTCTGGATCCCGGCGGACGAGGCGTCGTCGGGCCCGAGGAGCCGCCGCTGCTGTCCGCGGATGGTGATGGTGCCCTCGTCGACGCTGTAGATCCCGGACAGCATCTTGGTCAGCGTCGACTTGCCGGCACCGTTGTCGCCGACCAGGGCGGTGACCCGGCCGGGGTGCAGGTCGAGGTCGACCCCGCTCAGCGCGTGGACGCCGCCGAAGCTCTTGGACAGCCCGCGTCCGGTGAGGATGGGCTGCCCGACCGTGGTCGCGGCCGCCGCCGTGGGGAACTCAGCCGCAGAAGGCGACATCGCCGATCCCGTCGCAGATCTCGTCCTTGGTGTAGAGGCCGGCGTCGATGACGACCTGCATGTTGGCCGCATCGATGCTCTGCACGTCCAGGTAGGCCGCCGGGGCCTGCACGGCCTTGTTGTCGAAGGTCGCGTTGATCACCGACGACGGCGGCTCCCGGCCCTCGAGCGCGGCCACCACGACCTGAGCGGCGGTGGCACCCTCGAGGGCGTAGTCCTTGAACACGGTGTCGGTCTGCTGTCCCTGCAGGATGAACTTCAGGGCGTCGAGATTCGCGTCCTGACCGCCGTACACCGGGATCTGGCCCGCGAGGCCCTGACCCTGGAGTGCCGCGATGGCGCCGCTGGCGGTGCCGTCGTTCATGGCCAGCACAGCGTCGATCTGGTTCTGGGTACGGGTCAGGCACTGCTCGACGAGCTGCTGCGCCGCGGCCGGGTCCCAGCCGGCGGCGTAGTCCTCGCAGGCCACCGCGACCTTGCCGGAATCGATGAGCGGCTGGATCTTCTCGTTCTGCCCGGCCTGGTCCTGGATGGTGTAGTTGTCGCCGTTGTTGCCGTACACCCGGCTGATGGTCACCATGCCGTCCTTGCCGGCCGGCAGATTGTCGGCGAAGTACTGGCCCTGCGCCTCGCCGACCTTCTTGGGGTCGAAGATGACCTGGGCGTACAACGGACCGTCGAGCGCCTCGTGCTCGTACCCGATGACCGGGATGTTCGCCTCGGCGGCCTTCTGCAGCACGGCACCCGACAGGCTCGGATCGGCGGCCACCAGCACGAGGGCCTTGGCACCGGAGTTGATGGCGCTCTCGGCCTGGCTGAGCTGCTGGTCGGACTTGCCTTCGGCGTTGAGCACGTCGACCGTCACGCCCGGGGCCAGCTCGCCCATCGCGGCCACGAACGCCGGCGAGTCGTGCTGGATGAACCGCGTCGTCGTGGTGTTGGGCAGCAGGAAGGCCACCGATCCCGTCACCTCCGAGACCGTTCCCGGTGCAACGGATGTCGCCTCCGTGCCGGAGACCGACGAGGCTGACGTGCCGGACGGGGGAGCCGAGGAGGCGGCGCTCGTCGCAGCGCTGCTCGCCGACACGGCGGGCGTGCTGGACGCGGCCTCGCCGCCGGTCTGGGGGTTGGTGGTGCACGCGGCGGTCAGCAGGACCGCACATCCGGCGACTGCGAGACGGGTCGGGAAGGTGCTCTTCATCGAGACTCCTTTGCAGGGCCCGCGGCACAGCTCTGTGCCCGGCGGACGTTCCTGGGAATGTCCCTACTCAACAGTCACGATGAACGCGTGTCAACCTCCAGCGAACGAATACTCCGAGCCGACGCGCACCGCCGGTGGTCCGGCGACAGCGTGATCAGTGGGTGGCCAGGTCGCCGGCGACGAAAGCGGCGTACCCGTCGACCTCGGCCGGGGTGGCGGGGGCCAGCTTCATCAGCGCACCGAAGATGTTGGAGCCGAGCTTGAAGCAGATCCACGACACCAGCTCGACGATCTCCTCGTCGGAGAACTCCTCCCGCAGGACCGCGAACGTCGAATCGTCGATCTGGTGGTGGTCGGTCGCGACGAGCTCGGCGAACGCGACCGCGAGGGCTTCCCGGGCGTCCGGGTGTTCGTCGCGCGGCGTGCCCAGGGAGGCGCAGAACCGGCAGCCGACACCCTGGGCCAGGGTTCGCCGCGCCTCCTCCTTGATGCGGTTGTCGACCGTGGACGAGGCCCCGAAGAACGCCGTGTCGAGCTTGCTCCACTCGCGGAGGATCTCCGGTCGGCGCGCGAGGATGCCGTAGAAGGGATCGCCGGCCAGGGGGGCCACGTCGGCGGGGAGCTCAGCAGGGGATGCGGACGGGATGCGGGCCATGACAGGACCTTTCGTCGGGATTCGGGAGGACAGCGGGCGGGAGGTGCGTCAGAGATGGGCTTCGAGGGTCGCGAGCAGAGTGGCCCTGCTCTTCACGCCGGCGATCCGGGTGACCTCAGCCCCCGCGCGGTACAGCACGAGCGTCGGCACGCTCATCACGTGGCGCCGGGCCGCCAGCTCGGGGGCGGCGTCCACATCGACGGTCACGACGCGCGCCCGGCCGGCGAGCTCGCCGGCGAGCCGTTCGACGGTCGGCGTCAGCAGGCGGCAGGAGCCGCACCAGGGCGCCCAGAAGTCGACCAGCACGGGGTCGTCGCCGGCGATGTGGTCGTCGAACGCGGCGGCGGTGAGGGACGGCAGAGCGGCCATGTCGACTCCTGTGTCGGGGCGGAACGTCGAGGTGCATTCGATTGCCGGAACCGCCGGTCCAAGACCCGTCCGGGGCTGCCTTCGTGGTGCGGTGGACCGGAGACACGTACCGCTCGTCGGCCGGGGTGCCGATGACAAGGCCGTCGACCTGCGACAACAGGCACCGGTCGGGGCCGCCGGCGGCGGATCGACCGGAGGGCGACCGACCGAAGATCGACCGAAGATCGACCGAATATCGACCGACCTGAGGCGGCGGAAACCAAAGGTGGAAAGACCGTTCTACCGACGTGCTGTTACCGTAACCAGACCGGGGCGGGAAGGCAACAGATGACCACGACCTTGTTCGAGCGGTTGGCGCGGCCGGCATCCGCGGCACCTCCGTCGCCGCAGCGCCGGCCGTCGGCGGCGCGGGAGCGGATCCTGTCGACCGCCGGGCGGTTGTTCTACGACGAGGGCATCCACGCGGTCGGGGTGGAGCGGGTCCTGACCGAGGCCGGTGTCACCAGAGTGACGTTCTACCGCCACTTCCCGTCCAAGGACGCGCTGATCGAGGCCTATCTGCGGGCTCGCGGCGACCGGATGCGCGACCGCATCGCCGCCGTTCACGGGGCGGTGGACGCCGACCCCCGGAGGACCCTGGACGCGATCGCGGAGACCCTCGTGGACGACCGTTCGGGGGCCGGCTTCCGCGGGTGCGAGTTCGTCAACGCCGCCGCGGAGTACGCCGACGCGGCGCACCCGGCCCGCGCGGTCACCGTGCTGCAGCGTGGTTGGCTGATGGACGTCACGTCCGAGGCGCTGCACCAGCTGGGGCATCCGCAGCCGCGCCGGCTCGCCCGGCAGTTGCTCATGCTGCGGACCGGCGCCGCCGTCGCTTCGGATCTCGACGACGGCGAGGACATCGGCGAGGTGTTCCTCGAAGCCTGGCGGGCCGTGCTGGCGGCCGGTCTCGCCGCGGGCGTCGCCCGCCACTGACTCCCGGACGGGCCGACCGCGGACCGGGCCGGGGACGTGATCAGGTGCCGCCGTACTCCTGCGTCGACTGCCGCAGGATCAGCTCCGGGTCGAGGCGCACGGTGACGGCGGCCGGGGCCTCACCGGTGATGCGGGACAACGCGAGACCGGCTGCGCGACGGCCGAGTTCACCGCTCTGCAGGCGCACGGTGGTCAACGGCGGCGCCAGATGAGCGGTCAGCGGGGAGTCGTTGTAGCCGACGACCGACACGTCCTCCGGGCAGCGCAGTCCCCGTTCGGCCAGGGCACTGAGCGCGCCCACGGCCATCATGTCGTTGTGGGCGAAGATCGCCGTCGGCCGCCCACCGGCCGGTCGGTCCAGCACCGCCCCGGCCAGTCGCCGGCCCTCCTCGATGGTCGGCGCGGAGGCCTCGTCGTCCGGACTGACGTCGACGACCCCCCGGGCCGCCACGACCTCGCGGTAGGACCGCCGGCGCACCACGAAGGACAGCACGTTCCCCGGGCCGCACAACTGCGCCAACCTGGGGTGCCCGAGCTGGACCAGGTGCTCGGTGGCCAGGCGCGCCCCCACGACATCGTCGTGCAGGACGGCGAAATGGCCGTCGTCGGCGAGCCCGCGCACCGCCAGTACCACCGGCATCGACCGGTCGATGGAGTCGATCAGGGCGGTGTCGTCCAGATGGGCGGCGGCCAGGATCACCGCGTCGACCCGCCGCGTCACCAGGTGGTCGGTGATGGCCTTGAGACGGCCCGGTGCGTCGTGGGTCTCGGCGATGAGCACGGTGAACCCGGCCTCGCCGACGACGGCCTCGATGCCCCGCAGGATGGGTGGCAGGTAGGGGTTGCCGAGGTCGGCGGCGACCACGCCGATGATGCCGCTACGCCCCGTCCGCAGGCTGCGCGCGACGGCGTTGCCGCGGTAGCCGAGCTCGACCGCCGCAGCGAGCACCCGCTCGCGGGTCGCCTCGTTGACCAGTTCGGCCCGTTCCGGGTCGAGCGCGCGCGACACCGTGCCCGGATGGACCTGCGCCAACCTGGCCACGTCCCGCAGCGTCGCCTCACCCACCGCTCGCCCCGCTCTCGCCATCGTCGCCCCCCGGCAGACCCGGCGGCCCTTCGTCGCCCCGGTCGTCGACGGGAGCTGTCCGCCCAGGTGGAGCCTAGTGGGCGGTCCGTGAACCGGCCGCCGATGCGGACTCCGCCGCGTCGATGACCGCCAGGGTGCTCTCCCGGACGGCCGCGAGTGCGACCGGCAGCGGGAGCGCCCGGAAGTCGGCCGAGATCATCTCCACACCCCACGGTCCACGCCAACCGGCGTCGTGCAGGGCCCGGACGAACGCGTCCACCGCCAGATCGCCGTGGCCCGGCAGCAGCCGCCGGTCGAGGGTGTCGTCCCACAGTGAACCGACGACCTGGGCACTCGCGTCGTCGAGTTCGACCACGAACACCGACCCGATCGGAAGTCGGCGGACCTCCTCGTAGGAGGTGCCACCGCGCGCCACGTGCCAGACGTCGACGGTCAGTCCGCCGGCGGGATGTGCCGCCCCGGTCACGATGTCGACGCCGTCGGCCAGCGTGCGCACGTCCGACATCGGCAACGGCTCGAGCGCGACCCGCAGGCCGTGGCCGGCCGCGTCGGCGGCGAGTGCCGCGAACGCCGTCACCATCGCGTCCCGTGGCACCGGTTCACCGACCCGCAGGTGGTCGAGTTCGCCGGCCACCTTGACGGTGCGGGCGCCGAGCGCGGTGGCGGCCTCGAACAGCTCGTGGCGTACCCGGTCGCTGGCCCGTCGCCGCTCGCCGGTGGTCCACCAGTCCGACAGGAACTCGACCTCGACGTAGGCCAGCCCGGCGTCGTCGATCATCCGGCGGGCGGTGGCCAGGCCGACCGTCCGCCGGATCTCGACGAGGTCGGCGTGGACGAGACCGACGCCGTGGAAACCGGTTCCGGTGATGGCCGCGAGCCGGGTGGCCAGGTCGTGGGGGCTGCGCTCGTCCGGCCAGGCCGGCCTCGCGTTACCGGCCCACGTCCAGCAGCTGGCGACCAACCGGCGGTCGATCGCACCGGGCGGCAGGGCCTCCCCCGCGACCGGCCCGGTCACGACCGGCCGGAGGCCGCCGGCACCCGGACCGAGGTGCCCTCGGCGCCGGTCCGGAAGTCGAAGCCGGTGGTGAGCCCGCCGTCGATCATCACGCTGGCGCCGGTCATCCCGCGGGCGGCGTCGGACAGCAGGAACAGGATCCCGTCGGCCACCTGGGCCGGGTCGAGGATCTCGCCGAAGGGCTGCCGCTGCTCGCGGGTGTGCAGGAACGCGTCCGAGTCGTCGGCCGAGGCCAGGTGGCGCTCGAACAACCCGGCGCGCATCGGCCCGGGGCACACCACGTTGACGTTGACCCCGGCCCGGGCCTGGTCGAGGGCGACCGTGCGGGCGAGTTGCAGCACCGCGGACTTGCTGGCGCAGTAGGCGGCCAGCTGCTGTTCGGCGAAGTGCGCGTCGATGCTGGCCACCGACACCACGGACCCGCCACCCCGGGCCACCATCGCGGGGATCACCGCGCGCATGGCCATCACGGTGCCGATGATGTTGACGTCCAGGGTCTGGCGGACCTGGTCCATCGGCTGGGTGAGGATGTCGCCGACGTGCAGGATGGCTGCGTTGGTGACCAGACCCAGCGACCCGCCGGCCGGCAGGGAGGCGGTGACGCCGGCCCAGAGTTGTTCGTCGGTCACGGATCCCGCGACGTGGGTGTAGCCCTCGTACCCGGCCAGCGCCGGCGGGGCGGAAGCCAGGTCCACGCCGAGAACGCCACACCCGGCGGCCAGCAGCTTCTCGGCGAGGACGGCCCCCAGACCGCCGCCGGTGCCGGTGACGACCACCAGCTCGGGAAGCTGGCCGGGCAGGCTGCGCGTGGTGGGGGTGGTGGAGATGGTGCTCATAAGGACTCCCTTGTCGGACTCGGGGATGGGGTGCTCAACCGGCGGCGCGGACGGTGCCGCCGTCGACGCCGAGGGCGGTGCCGGTGATGAAGGACGCCGCGGGGGACGCCAGGAAGACGATGGCCCGGGCCACCTCGTCGGGTTGCCCAATGCGGCCCAGCGGGATCGCCCGGTCGGCCACCAGCTGGTCGACCGCGTCCTGGCCGGTCTTGCCGTAGGACTCCTCGATGGTCCCGAGGAACCCGCCCGGCTTCCACCAGAACGGCGTCCAGATCGGTCCCGGGCAGACCGAGTTGACCCGGATCGCCGGGCCCTGGGACAGCGCGAGCGACTGCGCGACGTTGAGCATCGCGGCCTTGCTCGCCGCGTAGTCGACGATGACCGGTTCGGGCTGCCGGGCGAGGTCGGACGCCACGTTCACCACGGCGCCGCCACCGTGCTCCTGCATCAGCGGCAGCAGCTCGCGGCAGGTCCGGATCATCGCGAACAGGTTGAGGTCGAAGGTCCGGTGCCACATCTCGTCGTCGATGGCTTCGAACGGCAGCATCCGACCGGCCCCGACGTTGTTGACGAGGATGTCGGGGGCGGCGCCGAGAGCGTCCACGCCGGCGGCCGCCGCGGTCCGGCAGCCCTCCAGGGTGGCCAGGTCCTGGACGAAAGGCGTCACCGTGCTGAGGTTCTCACCGGTGATGTACTCGTCGAGGGCGGCGCCGTCGTGGTCGACGGCGAACACCCGGACCCCTTCGGCGGCCAGCAACCGGACCACGTCACGGCCGATGCCGGTCGCGCTGCCGGTCACGTAGGCGGTCTTGCCCGTCAGGCCCAGATCCATCTCATACCTCCTCATCCATGGGTCGCCGGTCGGCGACCGCGGGTGGCCCGGTGGCCCGGGCCCGGCCGGACCCGGTGCCGCGCCCGGTGGTCACCGTGTCCGATCCACCGTCACGGCTTGCTGCCCTGCTGGGTGGTGGCCTCCGTGGCGGCGCCGGCCGCCCGGCGCCGGGTGACCTCGGCGACGGCCGCCCAGTCCAGATCGGCACCGGCGGCGACGGCCTCGGTGAAGACCTCGTCGAGCACCCCGGCGGTGGGCAGCTCCACGTCCACCGCGGCTGCGGCCTGCCGGGCCAGGCCCAGGTCCTTCAGTCCCAGTGTGGTGGTGAATCCGGCCGGAAGGTAACGGCTCTCGGCGATCGCGGCGCCGTACCCGCCGTACACGGGTCCGGGGAACAGCGAGTTGTTGGCGAGCTCGACGAAGGCGGACGGGTCGATCCCGGACCGCTCGACCAGCGTCAGCGACTCGGCCATCGCCTGCAGCGCATGGATGATCAGGTAGTTGACGCCGATCTTGGCGGTGTTGGCCGCGCTCGGGTCGCTGCCCATGGGCCAGACCCGGCCGGCGAGTGCCTCCAGCGCGTCCTCCAGGGACGACCGGGCGTCGTCGGCACCGGCCACCACGATGTTGAGCTTGCCGGCCGCGGCGACCGGCGGTCGGCCGATCACCGGGGCGGCGACGTACCCGACGCCGGCGGCGGCGTGCGCGGCGGCGAACTCACCGGCCGCGGCGACGCTGACGGTGGCCATGTTGGCGTGCACGCACCCCGCCGGGGCGGCGGCCAGCACCTCGGGGGTGAACACGGCCCGGAACGCGGCGTCGTGCGCCAGGACCGACAGCACCCGGCCGGTCGCCAGCACCTCGCCGACGTCGGCGGCCGCCCGCGCGCCCCGCTCGACCAGCGGCGGGACAGCGTCCCGGGAGCGGTTCCACACCACGACGTCGAAGCCCTCGTCGAGCAGCCGCCCGACCATGGCCGAACCCATGCTGCCCAGCCCCACGAAACCGATGGTGGTCATACCGATGTCCTCTCCTCGACGGCCGTCCCGGCCGGCGCCCCACCGGCCGGCGGCCGGGCGGACGCCGCCTCCGACAGTCTCTCGGGTGCCCCGTCCCCCGGTCGCACCAGGACCTTGAGCTGGTCACCGGCCGGGTCGACGAGAGCGTCGAAGCCCTGCGTCACGACGTCGTCGAGTGCGACGACGGAGGTGAGGACCTTGCGCACCGGGTAGCTGCCACGGGCGATCATGCGGATGATGCGGGGCCAGTCGGTGGTGCGGAAGCACCAGCTGCCGTACAGGTCGAGGTCCTTCTGGGCCAGCAGCATCGCGTCCAGGGTGGCCGGCCGGGTGTGCAGACCGGTCTGCACGATGCGGCCGGCCGGGCGGGTGGTGCGCACGGCCAGCCCGAGACCGGCCGAGGTGCCCGAACACTCGGCCACCACGTCGACGCCCACCCCTGCGGTGAGCTCGGCGATGGCCTCGTCGAGGTCCTCGGACGGGTCGAGCACGGGACCGACGTCCAGCGCCCGGGCCCGCGCCGCCCGCCGTGGGTTCGGTTCCACGATGATGACGAGACCGGCCCCCACCGCGTCGGCGTAGAGGGCGCTGAGCGCACCCACCGGTCCGGCGCCGGTGACCAGCACGGTGTCGCCACCCTCGACCCGGGCCCGCTCCAGGCCGTATCCGGCCACCGCGGCCGGCTCGACCAGCGCCCCGTCCTCGTCGGTCAGCTCCGCCGGCAGGACGGCGACCTGGTAGTCCTTGACCACGGCCCAGGGCGCCAGACCGCCGGTGGCGGCGCTGAGTCCGGTGGCCGCGAAGTTGCTGCAGAGGTTGGCCTTCCCGTGCCGGCAGGCCCAGCAGTGCCCGCAGACGATCGCGGGCATCACCGAGACGCGGTCTCCCACCCGCGCCCCACGTACGGCCGGCCCCACCTCGCGCACCCGGGCGGAGAACTCGTGGCCGAGGATCTGCGGGAGGGTCGCGCCGGTCAGCGGATGCGGGTCGACCGGCGTGACGATCGGCCCCGCGGTGTACTCGTGCAGGTCGGTCCCGCAGATGCCGCACAGCGCGACCTCGAGCAGGAGTTCGTCCGGCGCCGAGATCGCGGGCTCCGGGACGTCCTCGATGCGGATGTCGTGGGCGGTGTGGAAACGCGCTGCTCTCATCGCGTGCTCACTCCTCTCAGGGGTGGGGGCGGGGCGGGCGCTCCGCGGGTGGGGGCGGCGGGGCGCTCCGCGCGTGGTGGCGGCGGGGCACTCGGTCGGTGGGGGGCGGCGGGGCGCTCCGTGGGTGGGGGCGGCGGCGGGCGCCGGCTCGGGTCCCGGGGAGGGCGGGAGCCCGTCCGGACAGCGCGGCGCCCGCGCCGCCGGTCTCAGGCGGTGGCCGGCGTCGGATCGACGAGGAACTTGCCGCGGGCCGTGCGGGCGGCCAGCGGCCCGAACGCGTCCTCGACGATGCGGTCCAGAGGCACCACCCGCTCGACCAGCAACGCGGAGAGGTCCCGTTTGCGCAGGATCTCCAGCGCCGCCGGCAGGTCGACCGGGCAGACGTGCGCCAGCGAGGTGGAGATGTCGATCTCGCGGACGGACAGGTCCAGCAGGTTGAGCTCGGTGCCGCCCGGGTGCAGGCCGACCAGCTGCAGCCGGCCGCCCCGACGCAGCAGCTGCTGGGCCAGCTGCGGGTTGCCCTTGACCCCGCTGGCCTCGAACACCACGTCGGCGCCGTCCCCGCCGGTGACCTCGGCGACGACGTCGGCCAGCGACTCCTCCCGCAGGTTCACCGGCCGGTCGGCGCCCAGCGCGGTGGCCGTGGTCAGGCGCTCCGGGTCGACATCGGCGGCGATGACCACGCGACAACCGATCTCGGCGACACCCGCGAGGATGAAGCTGCCGATCGCCCCGGCCCCGAGGACCACGGCGACGTCTCCCGGGCGGACCCCGGAGCGGTTCACCGCGTGCAGCCCGACGGCGAGGGGCTGTGCGAGCGCGGCGTTGTCGTCGTCGATCCCAGCCGGCACCGGTACCAGCATCCGCGCTTCCACGGTGATCGCCTCGGTGAGTCCGCCGTCGAGGTTGAGACCGTAGGTGAAGTACCGCCGGCACAGGTTGAACCGTCCGTCGGCGCACCACCGGCAGTCACCGCACCAGACCCCGGCCCCGGCGGCGACCCGGTCGCCCACGGCGAGGCCCTCGACGCCGTCACCGAGATCGAGCACCTCGCCGATGAACTCGTGACCCAACGCGATGGGCCCCTGCACGCCGGTCACCGGGTGGGCGGTGGTCAGCGGGGTGAGTACCGGGCCGTGGTCGAACTCGCTGGCGTCGGTGCCGCAGAGGCCGGCTCGGACCACCCGCAGCCGGACCTGTCCCGGTCGGGGAGCGGCTGCCGCCGGGCGGTCCTCGACGCGCAGATCGCCGGGGGCGTGCAGGACGGCGGCTCTCACGCGCCGTCCCCGTTGCTGATGTGCACCTTGACGTTGGTGGCGGTGTCGCGGGCGGCGCCGTAGGCGCTGAGCGCGTCGTCCAGCGGGAACGTGGCGGTGATCATCGGCGTCAGGTCGATCTTGTTGCGGGCCAGGAACTTCAGCGTCTGCGGCCACACTCCGGGCGAGCCGATGCTGCCGCGGATCTGCAGGGCCTTCGCCTGGATGAGGCCGAGCTCGGCGGGCGCGGTCCCGCCCACGTTGATGCCGATGTTGACCAGCCGGGCCTCGAAGCCGGCGATCCGCAGCGCGGACGCCATCGCCGACGGCCGGCCGGACGCCTCCAGGATCACCGAGGGCCCCGCCCCGTCGGTGAGGGCGGCGATGCGGTCCTCGAAGTCGGCGTCCGTCGGGTCGGCCTCCTCGTCCGCGCCGAGGCGCCGCGCGAGCGCCCGTCGCTCGGGTTGCGGATCGGCGATGATGACGGTGGCGCCGAGCGCCCGCAGGGCGGCCACCGCGCTGAGGCCGATGGGACCGGCGCCGAAGACGACCGCGGTGTCGGATCCGTCCACGTCGCCGGCCCGGCGCGCCGCGTAGTAGGCGCAGCTGAACGGCTCGACCAGCGCGGCCTGCGCGAAGGTCAGCTCGTCGGGGATGCGGTGCAGCCACTCCGGCCGGACGACGAAGAACTCCGCCGCCGCCCCGCTGATGGAGAAGCCGAAGTGGTCGGCACCGATGACGCACTCCCCCACCACCCGGTCGCCGACGGACCAGCCGGTGACGTTGGCGCCGACCTCGGCGACCTCGCCCGCCCATTCGTGGCCGGGGACGATCGGGAAGCCGATCGGGATGATGTACTTCCCGGCCAGCAGGTCGAAGTCGGAGTGGCAGATGCCGACCGCCCGCGAGCGGATGAGGATCTCGTCCGGCCCGAACGCGGGGACGTCGACGTCGAGCAGCGCCAGCTCGTCGGGCTGCACGATGGTGGTGGCCTTCATGGGTTCAACTCTCTTCCTGCAGGTGCGGTGGAATGCGGGCCTGACCGGGTCAGACCATCGAGGCGACCAGTTCGGCCTCGTCGGGCTTGTTGTCGGCGCCGGCATCGACCGTGGTGGTGATACGCCCGTCCTTCATCACGATGATGCGGTCGCACAGACCCACGAGCTCGGGCAGGTCGTCACCGAGCAGCAGCACGGCGACCCCTTCGGCGGTGAGATCGCGCAGCAGTCGGTAGATCTCGGCCTTCGCGCCGACGTCGATGCCGTTGGTCGGGTTGTCCAGCACCAGCACCCGGGAGTTCAGCGAGGTCCACCGTCCGAGGATGACCTTCTGCTGGTTGCCGCCGCTGAGCCGGTCCACCTGGGTGTCCACGGAGTGGGTGCGGATACCCAGCTGCGTCACCGCGGCGGCGGCGATCTTCTTCTCCTGGCGGTTGTTGACCCACGGGGTGCGCGCCACCGAACCGGTCCGGGGAAGGGCGACGTTCTGCGCCACCGACAGCAACCCGACGATGCCCTCCTCGTGGCGCTCCGGCGGCACGTAGCCGAGCTTCATGCGTACGGCTTCCCGGGCGCCCGACTTCTTCATCGGGGTGCCGAAGAGCTCGATCTCGCCCGACGCCCCCTGACCGGCGTGGGCGATGACGTGTCCGACCTCGGACTTGCCGGAGCCGACCACTCCGCCGATCCCCAGCACCTCACCGGCGTGCAGGTCGAACGAGACGTCGGCGAAGGCACCGTCCTGGGTGAGATCGCGGACCGACAGGACCACCTCGCCGCCCGAGCCGTGCTGCTCGGCCTCGTGGTAGAACACCTCGACCGAAGCGCGGCCGACCATCATCGAGTGCAGCTGCTGCTCCGAGGAGGACGCCGGGTCGGTGATCTCGGCGACGTTGCGGCCGTCCTTGAGGACGAACACCCGGTCGGACAGCTCGAGCAGCTCCTGCAGCCGGTGCGAGACGAAGATCTGCGAGGAGCGGTGCTTGACCCGCTTGACGAAGTCGAAGAAGAAGTCGACCTGCTCCCTGGACAACGCGCTGGTGGGCTCGTCGAGAAGGATGATCGGATGGACGATCTCGAGCAGATCGGCCTGTGCGATGGACCGGACGATCTCGATGATCTGACGCTCGGCGAAGGAGTAGTTCCCGATCGGCGCGTCCGGCTCGATGCCGGTCACGCCGAGCTCGGTGAACACCGCCGCGGTGCTGCGGGCCATCTTGCGCCGGTTGACCGTGCCGAGGAGGCCGAACTTCTTCTCCTGACCCAGGTAGACGTTCTCGTACACCGGGATCGTCGGGATCAGCGCCTGGTGCTGGTAGATGCGGAAGATCCCCAGCTTGGTCGCGTCGTGGTAGTTCTTCGGCGCGATCGGCGTCCCGTTGAGCAGGATGGTGCCGCTGTCGGGCGTCAGGGTGCCGCTGATCATCGACAGCAGGGTGGACTTGCCGGCGCCGTTCTCACCGATCAGCCCGACCACCTCGCCGACGTCGGCGGACATGCTGACCTCGGTCACCGCCTTGACGGGGCCGAAGTGCTTGGTGACACCGATGATCTCGAGCGTGTGACCGCCGCCGGTACCGACGGACCCGGTTGCGGGGCTGCTCACTTGAGGATCTTCAGCTTCGAGCGGTCCAGCGTCAGCGCGACCGCGAGGACCACGACCGCACCCTGGATGATGGACTGCATGTACGGCGGCACGACCATCGCGTCCAGGCCGACGCCGAGGGTGGTGATGACCAGGACACCGAGGATGGTGCGGTGCACACCGCCCACGCCGCCGGTGAGCGCGGTGCCGCCCATCACGACCGCGGCGATCGCGTCCAGGGTCAGCGACGAACCCATGTCCGGGGTCGCCGCGCCGATCCGCAGTGACAGCAGCAGACCGGCGATCGCGGCCAGCGTGGAGACCACGATCATCACGTAGAACTTCATCCGGCGGACCGGGATGCCGGCCAGGCCGGACACCACCTCACCGCCGCCGATGGCGTAGGAGTAGCGGCCGAAGCGGGTGTTGGCACCCAGCACCGACAGCACGATCCAGATGATCAGCGCCCACAGCGCGATGTTGGGCAGGTTGCCCAGCACGCTGTCGCGGGACACCGACAGCATGAACGGGTCCACGATCTGCACCGGCCGACCGCCGGTGTACCACTGGGCGAGGCCGTCGATGGCCAGACTCGTTCCCAGGGTGGCCAGGAAGCTGGGCACCTTCGCGTAGGCGAACAGCAGACCGTTCACCACGCCGATGATCACGCCGGAGACGATGCCGGCCACGAAAGCCGTTCCCCAGTCGTAGGTCTGGGCGGTCTTGGCGGTGACCAGGCCGGCCAGCGTGACCGTCGAGCCGACCGACAGGTCGATGCTGCCCATCAGGATGACGAAGGTCAGACCGACCGCCACGACCAGCACCACGGCCGCTTCCCGGGCGACCGTGTAGAGCGTCGAGACCTGCAGGAAGTTCGCGGTCTGCGTGGAGAAGAAGATCACCAGGATGATCAGGAAGGCGATCGGCAGCAGGGTGCTCTTGACGTTGCTGCCGGCCGTGCCGGCGGAGCGCAGCAGCGCACCGAAGCCGCCCCCCGACCCCCCGGCCGGCGGCGGCGCGCCGGCCGAGGTGGTCGCGGTGCCCGGTGAGGCGGAGTCGGCGTCGGAGGAACCCGACGGTCGCGTCGTCGTCACAGCACCTTCACCTTCCAATGGGTCTTGTACTCGTCGGTGAGCTTGGCCATGTCACCGAGGGCGGCGGTGTAGTCGGCGGGGGCCTTCCACCCGGCGGGCTGGTCGAAGCCGGTCCACATCTTCTCCAGATCCATCGGGGTCACGCCGTTCTGCGGGTCCCAGTCGTCCGGGTAGGCGATCCGGCTCATCTTCTGCCAGTCGTACGGGTCCTTGTCGCCGAACATGACGTCGAGGTACTTGTCGGCGTTCTCCGCGGTGACGAAGAAGCCGTCGGGCCACATCTGCCGCTCCAGCGGGGAGAACTCGAACCCGAGGGAGGCGTCGATCGCGCGGACGGCGCTGAAGCCGGCACACCACGGCGGCAGCGAACTCATCGCACCGAACATCTGGCCGGACTTGATGAAGTCCATGGTGCCCTTGTTGCCGTCCATGCCGGTGACCGGGACACCGGTGATTCCGGCCTCCTCGAGGGCGTTCACGCAGCCGATCCCGACGTCGTCGTTCTGGCCGAACACACCCTGGATGTCCTGTCCGTACTGGGTGATGATGCCGGCCATCGCCTGGCGGGAGTCGTCCCGGTTCCACTCACCGGGCTGGCGCGCGATGAGCTTGATGTTGGGGTACTCGGCCAGTGCGCGGTCGACACCCTGGGTGCGCTGGGTGTCCGGGGTCGCGCCCGGGTGGCCGGTGATGTGGACGAGATTGCCCTCGCCGCCCATCTTGTCGAACAGCGCCACCGCCACCTGGTAGGCCGCTTCGGCGGACTGCGGGGTGAAGTAGGTGACGTACCCGTTGCCGTAGTCCGCGGGGGCGGTCCACGGCACCGCCTCCCAGGTGTTGGTCAGGAAGACGCCCTTCTCGGTGGCGGTCTGGGCCATCGTGGGGATGTTGGCCGGGTCCGGCGCGGTGATGAAGAAGATCTTCACGCCGTCCTGGATCTGCTGCTCGAACTGCGAGATCTCGCGGGCCGGGTCACCCTCGTTGGTGAACGCCCGGTACTCACCACCGAACGCCTCGACCGCCCGCCGGGCGCCGAGGTCCCACGAGGCGTAGTAGTCGTTGTTCAGGCTGGTGAACAACGACGCGACCGGCTGACCCTTCAGGTCGACCACCTTCGCCGCCGAACCGCTCGCTGCCGCCGAACCGCTGCCCGACGCGGTTCCGGCCGCGGTGCTGCTCGTCGTCGTTGCGCCGGTCGGGTTGTCACGCTTGCCGCACGCGGCGAGGGCCAGACCGGCGCCACCGACCGCGCCGGCCTGGAAGAACTTTCGACGGGACACGTACATCGTGGACTCTCCATTGAGTAGTTGGAACCGGGTGGTCCGACCGGTTCGCGAGCGGCCGGACGGGCGTCGAGCGGTCCCCGCGCTGTCGCAATCGATTGCGGACACGGGGAACGCGGTCAGTCGGTGCTGCGGTAAGCCTTCGTGACGGAGAAGTAGGGCCCGAGGTCGACGAGGCCACCGTCGACGGGGATGTCGGCGCCGGTGATGTAACCGGCCGCGGGACTGCACAGGAACGCCACCACACCGGCGACCTCGGCCGGCTCGGAGACCCAGCCGATCGGGGTGTGGGCGAGCATGGCGTCCGGGAAACGGGTGTCGCCCGGTACGAGCGCGGTGTTGACGATGCCCGGGTGCACCGCGTTGACCCGGATCTTCCAGGGGGCGAATTCCATCGCCGCCACCTTGGTGAGACCACGCAGGCCCCACTTGCTGCTGGAGTACGCGGCCGAGAAGTGGCCGGTCATCCCCGCGGCGGAGCCGATGTTGACGATCGCCCCGCCACCGCTGTCGCGGATCAACGGCGCCAGCGCCTTCGTCCCCAGGAAGGGGCCGGCGAGGTTGACGCCGAGGACACGGGAGAAGTCGGCCGCGGGCGTCTCCATCAGCCCGTAGCGGTAGGCCACGCCGGCGTTGTTGACCAGCCCGTCGAGCCGACCGTGACGCTCCCGCAGGTCGGCGGCCAGTGAGTCCCAGGCGTTCTCGTCGGTCACGTCGAGGTGCCGGAACTCGGCGGTCCCGCCGGCGTCGGTCAGCTCGCCCGCCAGGGTCTCGCCCGCCTCGTCGCGGACGTCGAGGATGACCACCGCGGCGCCGCGCGACGACAGCTCCCGCACCTCGGCCGCACCCTGCCCCTGGGCGGCACCGGTCACGGCGATCATCGCTCCGTCGAAGTCGCCCACGTCAGTTCCCTGCCCCTGCTCGACGGACCCGGAGGGTCGGTTGGATCGGTGTGGCCGGACCGGTGGACCGGATCGACGGCGTCGGCAGCGCTGGCCGCTGCTGATAAGTGCAAGTAAACAGATCCTGGTGAGCGCAGTCACACATGTCAAGTACCGCTGTCGTCACGGGGTGGATCCGGTCGTCACGGCTCCGTTGGTGGCGGCGGTGTCCCCACGCCCGGCGGCGGTGTTGAGGTGGGACTGCGCGTCGCGGAGCTTCGGCAGCTCACCCCCGACCGTGAAGTACCGTCGGCCGGCGACCAGCAGGTCCTCGGCCGGGAACTTGGTGATGACCTGCGCACCGGTGGCGGTGACGACGACCTCCTCCTCGATGCGGGCCGCGCCGATGCCGTCCTTGGACGGCCAGTAGGTCTCCAGCGCGAAGACCATGCCCTCCTCGAGCACCTCGGGATGGTCCAGCGACACCAACCGGGAGAAGATCGGCTTCTCCCAGATGGACAGCCCGACCCCGTGTCCGTACTGCAGGGCGAATGCGGCCTCCTCGTCGGGGAAGCCGAACTCCTGCGCGGTGGGCCACACGGCGACGATGTCGGCGGTGGTCGCCCCCGGCCGGACCAGGGCGATGGCCCGGTCCATGTACTCCCGCGCCCGGACGTAGGCGTCGCGCTGGGCGGGGCTCGCCGACCCCACCGCGAAGGTGCGGTAGTAGCAGGTCCGGTAGCCCTGGTAGCTGTGCAGGATGTCGAAGAACGCCGGGTCACCGGGCCGGATCAACCGGTCGGAGTAGACGTGCGGGTGCGGCGAGCAGCGCTCGCCGGAGATCGCGTTCACGCCCTCGACGTACTCCGAGCCCAGATCGTAGAGCTTCTTGGAGACCAGGCCGACGCACTCGTTCTCCTTGACCCCGGGCCGGAGGAACTCGTACAGGTCCTCGTAGGCCGCGTCGACCATCGAGGCCGCCTGGGTCAGCAGCGAGACCTCGTCCGGCAGCTTGATCCGGCGGGCGTCGAGGAAGACCTGCTGACCGTCGACGACGGTGATCCCGGCCCGCTGCAGGGCGGCGAGCACCGGCATCTCGATGACGTCGACGCCGAGCGGCGCGTCGGCCAGACCGGCCCGGTCGAGCTCGCGGCGGATCTTGGCCGCGACCCCGTCGGCGATACCGGCGTCGGGGCTGAAGGCGCCGCGCAGGGTCGAGATACCGGCGCGGGCACCGCCTTCGGCGCGCGGCCGGCGGGCACCGTGGTGGGGGGCGTGCGGGTCGGCGTCGAGCTCCATCCCGGTCTCGGCGAGCCACGGGTTGTACAGCTGATGGTGCTTGGCCGCCGAACCGAAGTCCCAGACGATCGGGTCGGTGGTCCGGGTGACCAGGGCGAAGCGGATCAGCTTGTCCATCGCCCAGGTGCCGATGTGGGTGGAGGACATGTAGCGGATGTTGGCGAAGTCGAACGCCAGCAGGGCGCCGAGCTCGGACTTCTCCAGCTGGGCGCGCAGGCGCTGCAGCCGCTGGTCGCGGAGCCGGTCGAAGTCGATGCGTGTTTCCCAGTCGACGGCGTTGGTGCCGTACGTCGCTGTACCCATGAGAAGTCCTTAATCGCAGCCGGTCCGGACGGATCGGCGGGGCGGGGAGCCGGGGACGGGAACCTCAGACGAGGATCATGCCGCCTTCGATCGGGATGACCTGGCCGGTGATGTAGTCGGAGTCCCTGGACGCCAGGAACACCGCAGTGCCCACGAGGTCCTCCGGGTCGGCCGCACGGCCGAGCAGGATTCCGCCGGCCATCGAGTCGAAACCCGAATCGCCCTCGCCGATGTCGACGAGGTCCTTGTCCAGCTTGGTCCACAGCGGGGTGGCGACCACGCCGGGCGCGAAGGCGTTGACCGTGATCCGGTCGGCGGCCAGTGACCGCGCGGCGGCCTGGGTGAGCGAGATGACCGCCGCCTTCGACGCGCTGTACGGCGCGAAGCTGGGGAACCCGGTCCGACCGGCGATCGAGGCGGTGTTGACGATCTTGCCGCCGCCGCCCTGGCGGAGGAACTGCTGGGCGGCCTCCTGGGTCCCGATCACCACGCTAAACGCGTTCACGTTCATGATGAGATCCCAGGCGTCCTTGGTGATGTCGAGGAACTTCTCCGGCTTGTTCACCCCGGCGTTGTTGAAGTAGGCGTCGAGCCGGCCGAACTCGGCCACGGCGCGGTCGATACCGGCGCGCACCTGGTCGCGATCGGTCACGTCGACGCGCACGGCGAGGGCGCGGCCGCCCTCGGCGGTGATGCCGTCGGCCACCTGCTGCGCGGCGTCGAGGTTGAGGTCGGCGACCACCACGGCCGCCCCCTCCGCCGCGAGACCCCTGGCGAAGCCGGCGCCGATGCCGGAGGCGGCACCGGTGATGACGATGGTGCGGTCGTTCAGACGATCGGGCATGGCTCACTCTTCTCTGGCAGCGGAACGGAGTGGGGCGCGGGCGGCACGGAGAACGGGTGCGGTCGGCGCGGGGACGACGAGCCGGGAGCGGCTCAGTGGAAGAGCACGCCGCCGTTGACGTCCAGCGAGGCACCGGTGATGTAGGACGACGCGGGCGAGCTCAGGAACACCAACGCGTCGGCGATGGTCGACGGCTCACCGGCGACCTTGAGCGGGATGGCGCCCCACTCCTTGTCCTTGATCTCCTCGAAGCTCACGCCGCGCTCCTCCGCCTCACGGTGCAGGGCACGCTGGTGCATCGCGGTGTTGATGTTGCCGGGAGCGACGGCGTTGACCCGGATGTCGGGCGCCAGCTCGGCGGCCAGTGACTGGGTCAGCACGAACAGGGCCGCCTTGGAGGTGCAGTAGGCCGAGAACAGCGCCCGGCCGGACCGGCCCCAGAAGGAGGCGACGTTGGTGATGGTGCCGCCGCCGTCGGCGCGCAGCAGCGGGATGAACGCCTTGGCCAACAGGAACGGCCCGTTGAGGTTGACGTCGAGCACCCGGTTCCACTCCGCGAAATCCAGGTCCTCGACAGGGCTCGCGTCCTGCAGCACGCCGGCGACGACGCTCAGGTGGTCCAGCCGGCCGAAGTCCGTCCGGACGTCGGAGGCCAGCTGCGCGACCTGGCCCTCGTCGGTCACGTCGGTGACGTAGCTGCGGAAGGTGAGGCCGGGGAACTCACCGGTGAACTGCTCGGCGGTGGTCGCGACGCCGTCGTGGACGTCCAGCAGCGCCACGTTGACGCCGGCCTCGGCGAACCGGCGGACGGTGGCCGTGCCGATACCGCCGGCCGCTCCGGTGACCAGGGCGACCTGGCCGGGCGGGAATTCGATCGTCGCCATTGACAACCCTCCTGTGGGGCGAGAAGTTCATCGGCACGGAGGAGATCGACGGCGGGGCCGGACGATCTGTCGCGATGCCGTGGGTCACGTTGTTCGTTCACCGTGACTTAACTGTGTACACCGTCATTAGAGCCACTCCGGGTCCCGGTGTCAACACATCCAGGGTGGACAGCCTGCAGGTCATCGGACCGACAGCGTGTTGTCATCGTCTCGTCTCTCTCCGTACAGCGTTGGCGTACGATTTGTGCGCAAGTGCTAACCCGTTCCCGTACACCGCGGGCGTGTGTCGGGACAGACCGCCGGAGGATGGGTCATGGGAGAACACGTCGGTCCCGAACTCCGGGCGGCCCGACTCGCCCAACGCAAGAGCCTCCGCAGCGTCGCCACCGCCGTCGGGGTGTCGGCGAGCCTGCTGTCCCAGGTCGAGACGGGCAAGACCCAGCCCTCCGTGAGCACCCTGTACGCCCTGGTCAGTCATCTGGGGTTGTCGCTGGACGAGCTGATGGGACTCACCGCGGCCGGCGGGGAGGGCGGCGAGCAGCCCGTGTCGACCGCCCGGTCCACCGAGGGCGCGGTGGTGCAGCGCGCCGCCGACAATCCCGTCCTCGAGATGGACAACGGGGTGCGGTGGGAACGGCTGGCGGTCGACGCCGCCGGCGAGGTCAACCCGCTGCTGGTGACGTATCCGGCCGGGGCGACGAGCTCGCTCGAGGGCCGGCTGATGCGCCACAGCGGCACCGAGTACGCCCTCATCATCGAGGGTGAGCTGACCCTGCAGCTGGAGTTCACCCGCTACACGCTGCGGGCCGGCGACTCGTTGTGCTTCGACTCGAGCCGACCGCACCTGTTCGTCAACGCCTCGGGGGCGACCTGCCGCGGCGTCTGGTTCAACCTGGGCCGGCACGACCTGGAGCACACGCGTCCGCAGGTGACCGCGCTGCGCCAGGAGCTCGGGCTGGGTGGCCAGCCGGTTCCGGTGTCGGCGCAGTCGGCGGTGGACATCCTGGCCGCCATCGACCGCATCGGCTGAGCGCGCCGAGCGGGGCCCGGCCGGCGGCTCCGGCGGGACCCGCCCCGGATCAGCCGGTGGCCGGGTCGGTCGCCGCGCTCGACGTCGTGCGGGTGTGCAGGTGCGAGCGTCCCCAGCGGGCGTCGAGACCGCCGTGGGACGACAGCAGTTCGCGACCGAAGTCGTTGTCGAAGTCACGCAGCACCGAGTGCAGGTGGTTGCCGTTGCCGACCGCGTTGACCGCTTCGATCAGCAGATCGGGTGTCTGCACCCGGAAGTAGTGCGGAGCGCCGCGATGCCGGGCGCCGGCCCACGCGAAATGCACAGCTCGAAGGCCGGTCTCGCGGACGGCCTGCCGCTGTGCGGGGCCCGACTCCGGCGGCAACCGGTCGAGGTAGCAGTCGACCAGCCGCCACAGCAGCTCCGCCTGATCGGGGCGGAGCCGGTCGCCGGGCAGCCCGGACGGCCGGTCCCGGAAGAAGGCCAACGCCTGCCGGTCGGCGTCGGAGATGACGTAGTCCGGCATCCCCAGGTCGTAGTGGTCGGGGATCTCGTGCGCGCCGATGGCCGGCACCTGTCGGGTCACGAAGTCCGCGGGGGCGACGTCGTGGATGACGGCGGCGGACACCTGGGCGTCGTCCAGGGAGCCCAGCAGCTCGAACGCCAGTCCTTCGTCGTCGGCGAGCGGCTGCAGGACACCGTCGTACTCGGTGGGCTGGGCACCCAGCGCGGCCGGTGTGGTGCAGATCCAGCGCTGGTCGATCACGGTGATGTTGAGGCAGACGTGGTGGCCCAGGAAGCGCAGCATCCAGGTGTCCTCGAACCCCGGCCGACCGTAGAAGGTGACGAAGTAGCTGTCCGACGTCCGCCAGAACGGCAGCGCCGGGCCGAGGAAGTCGTGTTCGTAGTCACGCAACACGTGCTCGAGCTGCGGGATGGCCAGCACCTTGGTGAACATCCGTCGTGACACCGCGGCGCGGATCAGATCCCAGACCAGGACCTTCTGGTGGCGGTCCAGGTCGTGCAGGGCCACCCCGGTGCGATCGGGCCGGGGGATGATGTCCCAGTCCGTCCGACGCGGGTCGTCGAAATCCGAAATCACCGCCGCACGGCGCTGTTCCGGGCTGAAGGTGTCGAGCAGCCCCATCGCGACGACCAGCATCCTGGTGGCGGTGGCAGGGGCCTCGTACCGACTGGACACTGCGCTCCTCTGCGCTCGTGGGGTGGCGCCTCCGGTGACCGGGACGCGCGGCGACGACGGTCACCGGCACTGCGGCGGATCTTGCCACGGATTCCGGTGTACAGCTAGGCTGCACGAACTCGGTCCGGATCGTCAACGCCGGGCCTGTCCGCCGCGGGCGACCGCGTCCCCTCACCGTCGACGGGTGATGTCCGATGGCCACGTTCCGCCACGCCGCTGAAGCGGTCCCCTACGAAGCACCGCACCACTTCGGCGTGTCCAGCCGCCGGATGCAGGGCCTGGAGGCGTCCGACACCGACGCCTACTGGGTCGCGGTGTCCGACTACGAACCGGGGGGCGGCGTCCACGAGAGTCCCGCCCGCGGTGAGACCACCTATGTCGGACTCGCCGGCACCCTCACGGTGCGCGTGGACGGGACCGAGCACCGGCTCACGACCGGGGATTCGCTGCACCTGGTCGCGGGTGAGCTGCGTTCGGTGGTCAACGACGGTCCCGACACCGCGCGCATCCTCGTCGTCATCGCCCCGGCCTGAGCCCGCGGACGGCGTCACCGTCCGCCGACCCACCCACCGACAACCCTGGAGTCCGCATGCATCTGGTCAACTACCGCGTCGCTGACGGGGTCGCGGTGGGGGTCCGGACCGCCGGGGCGGTCGTCGACCTGGCCGCCGCCCTGCGACACGCCGGAATGGACGACGCCCCCGCGTCCGGTATGCGCACGCTGCTCGCCGGCGGCCCGGATGTACTCGCCGGCGCCGCCGACGCGGCGGCCGGTGCCGCCCGCGACGGTGTCGGCGTGGTGGTCGACCCGGTGCTCGCCGCGCCGCTGCTGGACCCGCCCCGCATCTTCGCCATCGGACGCAACTACGCCGAGCACGCCAAGGAGGGCGGCGCCGAGGTCGGTGAGTACCCGATGATCTTCTTCAAGCCGTCCACCTGCATCGTCGGGGACGGTGAACCGGTCCAGATCCCGCCGACCACCGAGAAGGTCGACTGGGAGGCCGAACTCGCGGTCGTCATCGGCACCGGCGGCAAGTACATCGCCGAGACCGACGCCCTGCGCCACGTCGCCGCCTACACCGTCAGCAACGACGTCACCGCCCGCGACTGGCAGCGCCGCACCAGCCAGTTCGACGCCGGCAAGATGTTCGACACCTTCCTGCCGATGGGTCCGGCGCTGGTCACCGCGGACGAGATCCCCGACCCGCAGGCGCTGGCGATCTCGACGACCGTCAACGGCCGCACCATGCAGGACGGATCCACCGCGGACATGGTGTTCACCGTGGCCGCGTTGGTCAGCTACGTCTCGCACGGCGTGCGGCTGTTGCCCGGTGACGTCATCCTGTCCGGCACCCCCGCCGGGGTCGGCTACGCCAGACCGACGCCCATCTTCCTGCACCCCGGCGACGAGATGACCGTGACCATCGAGGGGATCGGCGCCCTGACGAACCCGGTCGTCGCCGAGCGCTGAGCCGGCCTCGCGTCGCGGGGCTCGCCGCCGTCAGCCGGCCGCCAGGACCTCGAGCGCCTCGACGACCAGTGCGTGGTCGGCGGCCTGCGGCAACCCTGACACCGCGACCACGCCCACCACCCCGACGTCGTGGATGCGGATCGGGAAGGCGCCGCCGTGGGCGGCGTAGTCGGCCGGGTCGACGCCCCAGTCGGCGTCCAGCTTCTCGCCGGTGGCGTCCATCCGGCGGCCGACGAGATACGACGAGGCCTCGAACCGCCGGACCACGTTGATCTTGCGGCGGGCCCAACCGTCGTTGTCGGGGGTGGCCGAGCCGAGGACCGCGTGGAACAGCTGATGACCGTTGCGCTCGATGACGATCGCCACGCCGAGCCCACGCTCGGACGCCAGCCCGGCCAGGATGGACCCGAGCCGCCACGCCTCGGCGTTGTCGAAACGACGCAGGACGAGCCGTCGTTCGTCGTCCTCCAGCGCGGCGATGAGGTCGGCGTCGTGGGGATGCGGCTCGGTCACGTCGGCGTCCTCGGGCAGCGGGATGGATGGCTCCTGCACCCTAGTGCTCTCTTGTGCGGAGGTGCGGTTCCGGGTCTACAGTCCTTGCGTGGCCAACGGTGGCGTGCCCTTGCTCCCCGACGGAGACTTCCGCCGGGTGCTCTGCGTGGCGGCCCATCCCGACGACATCGAGTACGGCACGTCCGCCGCGGTCGCCGCCTGGACGGCCCGGGGTGTCGAGGTCCGGTATCTGATGCTCACCCGCGGCGAAGCCGGCATGGACCGCACCGACCCCGCCGAGACGGCGAGAATCCGTACGGCAGAGCAGATCTCGGCCGGTCACGCGGTCGGCGTCAGCGAGGTCGACTTCCTCGATCACCCCGACGGGGTGTTGGTGGAGTCCCTCGGGTTGCGGCGCGACATCTGCCGGGCGATCCGCCGCTTCCGGCCCGACGTCGTGCTGACCGGCACCTGGGAGATCGAGTTCATGGCCGGGCTCAACCAGGCCGACCACCGGGTCGCCGGGATGGCCACCCTCGACGCGGTCCGTGACGCGGGCAACCGCTGGGTGTTCACCGAGCTGCTGGAGGAGGACCTGCCGCCCTGGTCGGTCACCTGGTTCCTGGTCGGCGGGCACACCCGGCCCAACTACGCGGTCGACGTCACCGGCGCGCCGCTGGAGGCGGGCATCGCGTCCCTGGAGGCGCACGGGGAGTACCTGGCCGGGATCCCCGGCCACCCCTCGCCCCGGCAGCTGATCGGCATGATCACCACCGGTCAGGGCCGGGCCGCCGGGGTGGGCTCGGCGGTGCTGTTCCGCGGCTGGAACTTCGCCGAGCCGCCGCCGATGCCGGGCGGTCCGCCGGACACCGACCGCTGACCCTCCGGCCGGACCGGCCGGGACGCCCCGACCGGTCCTCCGGAACCCGTCAGACGGCCACCCGCCGCGGTGCCGTCGGTGCGGTCGCGCGGCGCCCCACGACGACGCCGTCCGGCTCCACCGGGCCACCGTCGGCCACCCGGCGGCAGGCCTGGATCGCGCCGGCCAGCATGGCGCGCAGCTCGTCGTCGGCGTCGGTCACCGTGCGCACCGCGACGACGGCCTGCCGGACGGTGCTCGCACCCGCGTGGTGCTCGAAACCGCGGTAGTCCACCGGGCCCACCCGGTCGACGAAGGCCCGCGCCCACTGCAGCGCACCGGGCTGCCGCTCCAGTGCGAGCCGGCTGCGGGCGCTGAGGTGGTCGGTCGGCAGGCCGTCCAGGACGGCGAGGTAGCGCTCGCAGGCCAGCACCGACACGGCCATCACCCGGGCCAGCTCCGCCGGCACCACGGCGAGGGCCGAGCGCGCGCAGTGCAACGCGATGACCGCCGCCGCACGCGGGTCCTGCGGACGCAACCCGACCACGGCCGGGATCAGCGGCACCAGCTTCGACCGCCCTTCGTCGGTGGTGCAGTCGTTGACCGCCCTGGCCAACGCGGCCAGCAACGGGTGGGTGCACTTCGGGTGGTCCGACCAGCGTTCACCGGCGAGGAACGAGGCGAACTCCATGAAGCAACCACCGCGCGCGCCGTTGCGCCGGTGCCGGCCACGGCTCAGGACGGGGACGAAATCGGGGGAACTGTCAGCAGTGCGCACGACGGACCTCTCTCGCGAGCAGACGGATTCGCCGTCCAGTGTGCTCCCGATCGACGCCGGCGCGACAGGGGGCTGCGCGTGCCGGCTGACCGGTCAGAACGGGTACGGCGCGATACCGGGGCGCACGGTCAGCCACTGCACCTCGGTGAAAGCGTCCAGGTTGGCCGTCGCGCCGCCGAACCGGCTGCCGTTGCCGGACGCCCCGACGCCGCCGAACGGCGCGTTGGCCTCGTCGGAGACCGTCTGCTCGTTGATGTGGATCTTCCCGGAGTGCAGCCGGTCGGCGAGCTGCATCGCGAGCCCGACGTCGCCGAGGATGCCGACCGACAACCCGTACTCGCTGCCGTTGACCAGCTCGGCCGCCTCGTCCAGATCCCGGAACGGCAGCACCGGCGCCACCGGGCCGAAGATCTCCTCCCGGTAGGCGGGGCTGTCCAGGGTCACGCCCGACAGCACGGTCGGGGCGTACATCAGCCCGTCGCTGGTGCCACCGGCGACCAGCGTGGCGCCGCCGGCGACGGAGCGGGCGACGATGTCGGCCACCCGGTCCAGCTGGCGGCGGTCGATGATCGGGCCGAGCGCCACGTTCCCGGCGGCCGGATCCCCGACGGGCAGGTGGCCCGCCTTCTCCGCGAGAGCCGCGACGTAGTCGTCGACCAGGCTCTCGTGCACGAGGTGACGGCCGGTCGTCATGCAGATCTGGCCCTGGTGCAGGTATGAGCCGAACGCGCCGGCCGACGCCGCCAGTGCGACGTCCGCGCCGGGCAGCACGACCAGGGCGTTGTTGCCGCCCAGCTCGAGGTGCACGCGCTTGAGGGCCTGCGACGCCAGCGCCCCGACCGTCCGGCCGGCCGCCGTCGAGCCGGTGAACGACACGACCGCGACCTCCGGCGCGGTGACCACCGCCGCCCCCACGTCCGCCCCACCGGGCAACAGGTGCAGCACTCCCTCGGGCAGCCCCGCCTCCTCGAAGACGCGCACCAGCGCCACGCCGCCGCTGACCGCCGTCCGCGGATCGGGCTTGAGCAGCACCGCGTTGCCGACCGCCAGCGCCGGCGCGACCGAGCGGATCGACAGGATCAGCGGGAAGTTGAACGGGGCGATGACACTGACCACGCCGACCGGGCGGCGGCGGGCGAACGACCACCGCGCCTCATCGGTGGCCAGCACCTCACCCTGCGGCAGCGTCGGCAGCGCCGCCGCCTGGAAGCACTCCTGCGCGGCGATGTGGATCTCGAGGCCGGCCTTGTCGGGGATGCTGCCGGCCTCACGGACGATCCACCACGCCACCTCGGCCGCGTGCCGCTCCCACAGCTCACCGGCCCGCCGCAGCACCGCGGCGCGCTCCGCGGGCGGGGTGGCCGCCCAGGCGCGCTGGGCCTCGGCCGCCGTCCGCGCCGCCCGGCGGACGTCGTCCTCCGAGGCCAGTCCGACCATGCCGAGCGTCCGGCCGGTCGCCGGTTCGATCACGTCGCCGGTGCCGCCACCGCCCGCCGTCCAGGTGCCGCTCTTGATCCGACCCGACCACGCGGCGGCGTCGAGCAGGGTGGTGGGACGGTCGTCGGTGAGCGTCATGGAGGCCTCCGGAGGATGGTGCGGCGGGGTTCCGAACGCACCCGGTCGGGGTCGCGCCCGCTCCCATCATCCGCCCCGGGGCCGGCCGTCGTTCCCCCGCCCGTGCGTACGGGCGGTTCGTCCCGCCGCCCGCGGGCGGCACAATGGAGCACGCGTCGCCCGGACCTCCGGTGACGGACGTCGGTCGTGCAGGGAGCTTCACAGCGTGGACAACAGGATCCAGCCGGTCATCGCGGCCATGGCGGGGGGTGAGCGGGAACAGCTCGGCTGGTTCGACTACGACCTGACCACCGACGTCTGGACGTGGTCGGCCACGCTGTACCGCATCCACGGCTTCGAGCCCGGGGAGATCGTCCCCACCACCGCGATCTTCGTGTCGCACAAGCACCCCGAGGACCGCTCGCACACCGACGAGGTACTGGCCGCTGTCCTGGAGACGGGTCAGCCCTTCTGCTGCCGGCACCGCATCATCACCAGCCGCCGGGAGGTGCGCACCGTGGTGACCATCGGTCAGGGCACCCTGGACGACACCGGGCGGGTCACGAAGGTCACCGGCTATTTCGTCGACATCACCGACGCCGCGACCGCCGTCTCGCAGCAGGCCATCCGGGACGCGGTCGCCGGGTCGGCCGCCGCCCGCGCCCAGATCGAGCAGGCGAAGGGGGCCCTGATGATCGTCCAGGGCGTCTCGGCCGACGACGCGTTCGCGATCCTGCGATGGCACTCGTCGCACGCCAACGTGAAACTGCGTGACCTCGCCCAGCTCATCGTGGACGCGATCCAGCAGCCCTACACGGGAACCGACGACGCCAACCAGCGTCTCGGCCGCCTGCTGTCCGGCGTGGTCGACGGCTCCGTCCGCCCGGAACGGGGCATCGCCGCGACGCCGGTGCGTCCGGTCATCACCCGCTGACGACCGGCCGGTGGGCCACCGGCGTCTCGAGCAGTCCGCCCCCGGCGAGCCGCCACCACCGGTCGATCCCGAGCTCGTCGAGGAACCGGTGGTCGTGGCTGACCACCAGCAGCGCCCCCCGGTAGGCCGTCAGCGCCGACACCAGTTGCGCGATACCGGGCAGATCCAGGTTGTTCGTCGGCTCGTCCAGGATCAGCAGCTGCGGGGCGGGCTCGGCGAGCAGCAGCGCCGCCAGTGCCGCGCGGAAGCGCTCACCGCCGGACAGCGCCGCGACCGGTCGGTCGGCCTCCCGGCCACGGAACTCGAACCGGGCCAGCCGCGCCCGGATCTCGTTGTCCGTCACCGGCGGTGCCGCCGACGCGACGGTGGCGAGCACACTCAGGCGCTCGTCGGGGAACTCCAGGCGTTGGGGCAGGTACCGCAGCGGCACGCGGCTCACCGCCGTGCCCGCCCGGGGCGCCCGCCGGCCGGCGACGGTGTCCAGCAGGGTGGTCTTGCCGGCGCCGTTCGGTCCGGTCAGCGCGATCCGCTCGGGACCACGTACGACGAGGTCGGTCGGACCCTGCACGGCGGTCGCGAGGCCGTCGAGGACGAGCACGGTCCGCCCCGCGGGCACCGCGGTCCCCGGCAGGTCGATCCGGAGATCCCGGTCGTCCCGCAGCGCGTCCCCGGCTTGTGACAGTCGGTCGCGGGCGTCGGCCAGCCGGTCCTGGTGGAGGTTGCGGTACCGCCCCGCCGACACCTGCGCCTGCCGCTTCCGTTGCCCCATCACGACTCTCGGCTCGCGCAGGTTCTGCTCCATCTTCCGGCCGTACCGCCGGCGGCGGTCCAGTGCGGTCCGCGCGTCGAGGAGCTCGCGTTGCTGCCGCGCCACGTCGGAGGCCGCGGTGCGGACCCGGCGCCGTGCGACCTCCTGCTCGGCGGCGACGGCGGATTCGTAGTCGGTGAAGGTGCCGCCGTACCAGCGGACCTCCCCGTCCCGGAGCTCACCGACCCGGTCGACGTGCTCCAGCAGCTCGCGGTCGTGGGTGACCACGACGAGTGTCCGACGCCAGCCCGCCACGGCCTCGTACAACCGCTCCCGGGCGCGGCGGTCCAGGTTGTCCGTCGGCTCGTCGAGCAGCAGCACCTCCGGCCGGGTGAGCAGCGACGCGGCGAGCCGGACCAGCACGGCCTCCCCGCCGGAGAGCCGGGACAGCGGAGCGTCCAGCGGCAGCGCGCCGAGGCCGAGGGACGCCAGGACGGCGTGGGCCCGCTCGTCGACGTCCCAGTCCGGGCCCACCGCGGTCAGCACGTCGTCGGTGACCTCACCCCGTTCGACGGCGGCGAGCGCCCGGCGGACGGTGGCGATGCCGAGGGCCTCCTCGACGGTGGTGTGCGCCGCACCGGGCGTGGACTGGGCCAGGTGGGCGAGCCGACCGCGTACCGACACCGTCCCCGCGGTCGGCGACAGAACCCCCGCGATCAGCCGGAGCAGCGTGGACTTCCCCGATCCGTTGCGGCCGACGAGTCCGTTGCGGCCGCGCGGGAACGTGGTGGACAGACCGGCCAGAACGGTGCCACCGTCGGGCCAGGCGAACGAGAGGTAGTGGCAGACGACGGACGGCCGGGGGTGTGACATGACAGGCTCCAGAGCAGATCTCGCGGTCGACAGGGTCGACGCAACCGGCCCGGACGGGTCGGGAGGGTTGCGGTCTGCTCAGATCGGCACCGTGGTGGTCCTCGGGGGTCGGCATCAGGGGCGGGCTCCGGTCTACACCCCGACCGGGTGTGCCGTCACGCCGTTTTCGGAGCTCACGGAACCGCTGCCGCAGGACCTTGACGCCCGCCGCCGCCGGCCCTAGTGTCGGCCGCAGGTACAGAGATTCAGTGTCAAGGCCCGGCTCGCTGAGCGGCAACCCTTCGTGCGATGGGGTGCCCCGGGATCACACCTGGTGTCACACTCCGTGTGGCGCAAGCGCATCGACGAGGAGCCCGCCATCACCGCTCAACCGCTCGACGGGTCCGCATCGTCGGTCCGGGCCACCGCCGTCGCCAGCCACCGCCGCCGCGTGATCGACCTGTGCACGGTGGCCGGCAGCCTCTGTCGCTGACCGGCCCCGTCCCTCGCGCGCGTCCGCCGGTCGTCCGACGACCGGTGGTGGCGTCGCTCCGCGTCCGTCCGCCCCGATCGGTCCCCGCATGCCCACAACCCTGCCCACCCCTGTCCGTACGACCGCCCGTCACGGCACCGTCGACGTCCACCAGCACCTGTGGCCGCCCATCTTCGTCGAGGCCCTGCGGGGCCGCACCGCGGCTCCCCGATTGGTCGACTGGACACTCCACCTCGACGGCGAGCCGCCGTACGAGGTCGACCCACGCCACCACGACGTCGGCGCCCGCACGGCCGACGAGATCAGCGACGAACGGCTGATCGGCCTGTCCAGCCCGCTGGGTGTCGAGGACCTGCCCGTCCCCGAAGCCGAAGCGCTGTTGTCCGCCTGGCATCTCGGGGCCACCGAGCTCGGTCGCGGCTTCCGACCGTGGGCGTCGGTGAACCACACCGAGCCCGATCTGCGGGCGCTGGGCGGGCACCTCGCCGCGGGTGCGGCGGGCCTGCAGATCGCCGCCACCCGGCTGGCCACGCCGGCCGCGCTCGAGGCGGTGCTGCCGGTCCTGGCGGTCGCCGAGGCGGCCGGCCGGCCGGTGCTCGTGCACCCGGGGCCGGTGCCGGCCGGCACCACCGACGTCCCGGGTTGGTGGCCGGCGGTCGTCGACTACCCGGCGCAGCTGCAGGCCGCCTGGTGGAGCTGGCACCTCGCCGGCCGGGCGGCGTTACCGAACCTGCGGATCTGCTTCGCCGCCGGGGCGGGCCTCGCACCGGTGCACCACGAACGGTTCACGGCCCGCGGCGGCGGACCGTTCCGGCCGGACCGCGCGACGTTCGTCGAGATCTCGTCCTACGGCCAGCAGGGCGTGGACGCCCTGCTCCGGGTGCTCGGCGTCGACGCGCTGGTGTTCGGCACCGACCGGCCCTACGCGCCACTCAGCCCTCCGTCGTACCTCGGCGCCGCCGCCGAGAACGCACTGCGCACCACCAATCCCCGACGACTCCTGGAAGGCAGTGACCGATGACCGCTCCCACCCTCGACCGCGCGGGCGCCTCCGCCCGGCACGCCCTGCCGCTGGCCGACGTTCCGCCGGGCATCACCCTGGACGACCTCCCCGGCCGGGATCTCGACGAGCCCGAGCTGATCGGGCTCGCGGCGTCACTGGCCCGCGACCCCGGCCGCTGGGAGGCCCACGTCGCCTTCTCCGACGACCGACGCCATTACGTGTCGCTGTACCGGGACGCGCACGTCGACGTGTGGGTGCTGTGCTGGACGCCGGAGAACGACACCGGCTGGCACGACCACGACATCTCCTCCGGTGCGGTCGCGGTCGCCCGGGGCACCCTCACCGAGCTCGGTCTGGCGATCGGGCAGCGTCCGGTCGCCACCGAGGTGCCGGCCGGTTCGGTCTACAGCTTCGGCTCCGACCACATCCACCGGCTCACCGGTCGCGACGCGGGAAGTGTGTCGGTGCACGCCTACTCGCCGCCGCTGTGGCGGATGGGCCAGTACCTCGTCACCGACGACGGGGTGCTGAAGCGCCACTCGGTCAGCTACGCCGACGAGCTCCGGCCGCTCGACGCGACCTGACCCGCCCCGGACGACGAACGAGCGCGGTGGTGTGGAACCCTTCCGCACCACCGCGCCCGTCGAACGGAACCGGTCAGCCGGTGACGGTGAGCACCACCGACGCCGTCGGCTGACCGTCGCTACCGGCCACCGTGACGGTGTGCCTGCCGACCGGTGTCCCGGCGGGGACCTTCAGCGTGGTGCGTGCCGCACCGTTGACGTCGGACCCGACGGTCGCCCAGGGCGTACCGTCGAGGGTGACCGCCAGCAGGTCGTACCGCTCGTACCCGCTGACGCCCAAGGTGACGAAGCCGCCGGCGGCGACCTTGCCGACGTTGGCCTTCACCGTGGTGACCGGGTCGGCCACGATGGTCACGGTGAGAGTGCGCGCCGTTTCGACGTTGCCGGCCTTGTCGACCGACCGGTAGCTCACCAGGTGACTGCCGACCGTGGCCAGCCGCAGCGGACCCGCTGCGGCCCAGTCACCACCGTCGATCTTGTACTCCGTCCGCGCCACCCCGGACACCGCGTCGGTGGCCGTGAAGGTCAGATCGACCGGGTTGCGCGGAGATCCGTTGCCGTTGACCGGGTTGCGGGTCGCCCGCGACGCCGGCACCTGGGTGTCGATCCTGATCACCGTGGCGCTGCCGGAACCCGGCACCACCACACCCGAACGCAGCAGCCGGGTGTCGACGGTGTGGACGCGGGAACCGGAGACGGTGAACGACCTGCCGTAGGTGATCCAGGTGCCGCCGTCGATCCGGTACTGCGCCTTCGCGTTCGCCGGTACCTGCAGCGTCACCAGGACGAGCTGGTTGTACCAACCGTCGGCGGTGGGCACCGCGTTGGACGTCAGGGACGCGACGGCCCGATCGGGTGCGGTCGCCGCGGGAACGGTCAGCGTGACCGATCCCGAGACGGCGCCGGCGCGATCGGTGGCGCGGGCGACGAGGGTGTGCGCCCGGTCGTCCACGGTGACCGGCGCGGTGTAGGCGGTCCAGGACCCGCCGTCGAGCTGGTACTCCAGCGTCGCCACCCCGGAGGTCGCGTCGGTCCCGGCGACGGTGACCGTCCGTCCGGCCAGGGTGGCGGTGGCCACCGGGGCGACCGTGTCGACGGTGACCGTGACGCTGCCACCCGAGTCCGCGACCGGGGTCCCGCCGACCGTGGCGCGGTAGGCCACGGTGTGCGTCCCCTGCGCACCGACCCGCACGGGGGCGGTGTAGGCGGTCCAGGCGCCGCTGTCCACGCTGTACTCCACGCTCGCCTGCGCACCCTCGGCGAGCGTCAGGGTCACCGTGGGAGCGGTCCGGTACCAGCCGTTCTCGCCGTCGACCGCGGGTGTGACCGCAGCGGTCACCGTCGGCGCGACGGTCGAGCCCGTGACCACCACCTGGACCTGGACGGCGCGGTACCGGTCGTCGAGCTCCTCGGCCGCGGTCATGTTCAGGATCGGGGATCCGTCGGCGGCGAAGTGCACGGTCCTCGCCCGGGCGTGACGGCCCGGGTCGAACAGCCCGCCGTCGCCCTGGTCACCGGGGCCGGACACCTCCCCCGTGGTGCGGGAGTGGTAGACGATCACCGGGTTGCCGTACTGGTCGACGGTGAACGAGTTGTGGCCGGGGCCCTGTTCGTTCACCAGGTCGGCCGTCTGCAGCAGCGGGTACGACGACTTCGTCCACGACGCGGGATCGAGCAGATCGGTCGCGCTGTCCGCGGTCAGCAGACCCACGGTGTAGTTGGCGTCCACGGTCGCGGCCGAGAACGTCACGTAGATCTTCCCGTCGCGCTGCAGGACCGCCGGACCCTCGTCGATCGCCTGGCCCGCGTCCCGCTCCCAGGCGAACTCGGGCGCGGTCAGCAGGATGGAGCCACTGATCAGCTGTTGCGGGTTCGCCGGGTCGATCTCGGCCATCCGCAGCGTCGACGCACCGGGCTTCTCGGCCCAGATGACGTAGTGCTTCCCGTCGTTCTCGAAGTAGGTCATGTCCAACGAGAAGTTGGAGAACGCGACCGGGTCACCGGCAGCGGCTTTCATCCGACCCAGCTCGCGCCACTTCGTGGGATCGGTCGGATCGGTGCCGTCGAGCCTCAGCATCACCGGCCGGATGCTGAACGGTCCGTTGTCGATGCTCGCGGTGTAGAAGACGTACCAGGTGCCGTTGATCTGCTGCAGCTCCGGCGCCCAGATGTAGCGGTTGAGCGGCGAGTCCTTCTCGTCCCAGATGGTGATCTCGGGAGCGGTCGCCAGACCGGCGATCGTCGCGGCCTTGCGGACGACCACCCGGTCGTAGCCCTCCGGGTCGCCGGAGCCGACCATCGGGTACGACGCGGTGAAGTAGTAGAAGCCGTCCGAACCGAGGGTGACGTCGGGATCGGCCCGCTGCCGGATCAACGGATCGTCGTACGACGGCCGCGCGACGGTGCCGTCCACGGTGTAGGTGCCGGCCCTGGTGGTGTCGACGGCGGCGATGTCGGCCGCGTCCCACTGCACGCCCATGGTCGTGGTGGTGCCGTTGCTGTACTGCACCTCCGCCGTCGACGGCAGGGCGTAGGTGGCACCGGCGGCGACGTCGACCGCGCCGAACGGCTTCACACCGCTGTTCACCGGGCGGGTGTACTTCGCGGTGACCTTGTCCAGCTCGGCCCGGGTGACACCGATCGACGATGCCTGGATCGCGCCGGCCGGGAAGGTCCCGATGGCCGGCGGGGTGACGGCGGCGACCTCGACCGGGGCCGCGAACGTGCGCAGGTCCGTCGACGTCGTCTGGTACGTCCTGCCGTCGGCCAGCGACACGAAAGTGGCCCGGTAGCCGGCGATGCTGTTGTCGTAGGCGATCGAGACGCTCGCCGCCCGCACGTTGCGGTCGGTGAAGGGCACCAGCCGCTGACCGGTGAAGGTGGTCAGATCGGCGGAGTCCCAGAGGTAGACGGAGGTGGAGTTGCTGTCGACCGTGGCCACCACACCGAAGGTGCCGTCGGCCTTGCGGAACAGCTGTGGCGAGCCCAGCTTCGTGCTGCCGGTCGGGTACAGCACCGGCCGGCCGTTGTTCAGCGCGGTGAACGACGTCGACGTACCGGTGGCCAGCGCCAGGTGCAGCGCATCGGTCCGGTCGGTGTCACCGGTGCGGATGTAGCTGCCCAGCCGCGCGGCGTCGCCGGCGAGGACCTTCACGGTGTAGCGGCGGACCTCGGTGGCCCCACCGGCGGTGAAGGTCGCCGTCAGCGTCACGTCGGTGTCGGCGGCGGGTCGGGCGACCACGCCGGATCCGTCGAGGACCGCCGGGTTCGACGACGCCCAGGACACCGCCACGGAACCGAGAGCGGTCGGCAGCACGACGTTCCCGCTGACCACACGGATCGCGGGGTCGTAGGTGTCGGCGGCCAGCTGCAGGTCCTTCTGCGGGGTGTTCGCCAGCACGGTGAAGGCGAAGGTGCGGGTGGCGGTCTGACCGGCGAGTTCCAGCGTCGCGGTCAGCGTGACCGCCGCGTCGGTGGTGGCCGGCCGGGTCACCGCGCCGTCGGCGGCGAGGGACGCCGGGTCGGAGCTCACCCAGGTGATCGCCGAGCCCTTGGGGCCGGACCGCGGCAGGGTCAGGTCGGCCGCGATGGTGGTGCGGCCGAGGTCCAGTGCCGCCGCGTCGGCGTCGACGGCGGCCTTGACGGCCGCCGGGTCGCCCAGTCCGGACCAGTAGGCCCGGGCGATGTCGGTGGCGCCGAGCACCGAACTGTAGACCGAGACGTCACGGATGCCGCCCTTGTAGAACACGTCCGGATAGGAGGAGCGGCCGAGGTAACCGACGAGTCCGGTACCGAACTGGCTGACCGTGCGCGTGGTGGCCACGGTGCCGATCGAGACGCCGTTGTAGTAGCCGGTGATGGAACCGGGCTGGATGACGGTGGTGTACATCCCCCAGCCGGTGCCGGTGGCCGGGCCCGGGATGCCACGGGCGGCATCGGTCGGCGCGATGCCGGCCTCGGTCTGGTACGGCGCCCCGGCGTTGTTGCCGTCGGTGAGCACGGACTTGAACTGACCCGCCGGGTTGGCCGGGTTGAGCAGCCAGTACTGGGTCGGCAGGCTCTGCGTGGTGCCGAAGAACATGGCGGCGTAGTTGCCCGCGCCCGTGCCGTTCTTCAACCAGGTGGAGATGGTCAGGGTGTTCTGGTTGTCGAACATCCCGACGGGCAGCGCGACGTGCGCGGCGCCGGAGTTGCTCGCCCCGCCCGGGAGCGTCAGTTCGGAGCCCGACACCGTGGCGCCGCTGCCGACCAGGGTGGCGTTGCGGCCGTTGCCGGACGCGTCGGGCACGGACGTGCCGTTGATCTTCGAGAAGTCGTACCGGGCCAGCAGCTGCGCCCCCACGGTGGCGGTCGCCGTCGGCGACTCGGCCGAGGTGCCGATCGCGTTGGTGGCACTCACGCCCACCCGGTAGCGACCGTCGGCGAGCCCGGTGAAGCGCTGGGTGGTGGCGACCGGCCGGGCCGTCCGGACGACCGCACCGGCCTCGGTGGACAGGGTCACGGTGTAGCCGGTGATGGCGGAGCCACCGGGGTCGGGTGCGGCCCAGGTGGCCGTCACGGTGGTGCCGTCCACGCTCAGCGCGGGTGCGCCGGGCACCGCCGGTGCGCCGTCGGAGCGGGCGACGACGGTGAGCGCGAAGTCCCGGGTCACGGAGCCCGAGCCCAGGGTCAGGGTCGCGGTGAGGGTGACGGGCACGTCGGCGCCGGAGGCCGGCCGGATGACCCGGCCGTCGGTGGCGATCACGGCCGGCGCGGACGACGCCCAGCTGATGGCCGAGCCCTTCGGCCCGACGGCGGGCAGGGTCAGGTCGGCGGTGACCCGGGTGCCGCCGAGGTCGATGGCCGCGGCATCCGCGGCCAGCGCCGCGGACACGACCGCAGGATCGGCGGTCGCGAAGTAGTAGTCCTTCACCTGGGCGTCGGTCCGCGCCGTCGGATAGACCACGACGTCCTTGACGGAGCCCTTGAAGAACGGGTCGGGGTAGGACGAACGACCGATGTAGGAGACCAGGTTGGTGCCGAGATCACTCACCGTGCGGACGGTGTCGACCGTCCCGATCCTGACACCGTTGTAGTAGCCGGTGATCCGGGTCGGCTCGATGACCGTGGTGTACAGGCCCCAGGAGTTGTCGGTGGTGGGGCCGGCGACACCGCGGCTCGCGGTGGACGGCGAGATGCCGGTCTCGGTGGTCCACGGCGACCCGGCCGAGACGGCGTCGGTGATCACGGACTTGAAGCGGTTGTCCGGGTTGCGCGGGTTGAGCAGCCAGTACTGGGTGGGGAGGTTCTGCGTGGTGCCGAAGAACATCGCGGCGTAGTTGCCCGCGCCGGTCTCGTTCTTCAGCCACGCCGAGATGGTCAACGTGTCGCGACCGTCGAACGTCCCGGTCGGGATGGCGACGTGGGCGGCGCCGCTCGCGCTGCCACCGCCCGGCAGGGTCAGCACGTCACCGGAGACGGTGGCGCCGGTCCCGACCAGCGTGCCGTTGCGGCCCGCCGGCGAGGAGTCGACGACGGTCGTCCCCGTGATCTTCGAGAAGTCGTAGTGCAACAGCGTTTCGCTGTCCACCACCGCCGCGGTGGGCGCCGCGACCGCGGGCGCCCCACCTCCGATCGGCACCACGATCAGACCGGCTCCCACCAGGATCGTCGTCACCGCGGACACAGCCGTCCGGGCCAGCGTCATTCCGCACACTCCTTCGTGTCAGAGTCCAGCCGCGCCGGCACGGCGCCCAGGGGCGCGGTGGGTCGCGGTTACAGCAGGGAGTGACGGACGGGGGCGCCACCGGGATCGCGGGCCGATGCGTCCAGCCGGGCGGGTGTCGGGGCCCGGGCGCGAAGCCGGGGACGACGTGCCATCGCGGTCGGACACCGGGGGTGCGGACAACCGCGGCCGCGGCGGGAAGCACCGCGAACGTGAGTGGCATCACCATCGACGTCGTGGTGTGAACGCTAACACCCGGTGATGCCCGGGGCAAGAGAGCGGCCCGACCCGGCGGATAGTGAGAACGGACCGACCGAACCGGCGGGACGCACAGACGCCGGAGCCGGCCGCGCGATGCGCGGCCGGCTGGCGGGATGGTGCACCGTCGACGACGGGACCGGTGACCGCGGCGGGGGGCCGCAGTCACCCCCGGGCTCACCGGACGGTGAGCGTGGCGGTGGCGGCGGTGCCCGGGTCGGTGCCGGTGGCGGTGACCACCAGGGCGCCCTTCGGGGTGGTGGCGGGCACGGTCAGCGTCACCCGCGCCGCCCCCGACACGTCCGTGGTCACCGTCGACCAGGCCGACCCGCCGTACGACAGCGTCACCTGGTCGTACCGGTGGAACCCCCGCAGCGTGAACGTCACCGGCGTTCCGGCGGCGACCTTCCCACCCGCCGACGGCACCAGGGCGGTGGCGACGTCAGCCGTGATGGACACCGTCGTGGACTTCGACGCCGCGACGTTGCCTGCCCGGTCGGTGGCCCGGTACGAGATCGCGTAGCTGCCCACCGTGGCGAACCGGATCGGCTGCGTGCCGGCCGCGGTCCAGGTGCCCCCGTTGACCATGTACTCCACCGACGCCACCCCCGACACCGGGTCAGTGGCCGTGAAGGTCACGTCCACCGGGTTGCGGGGCGTGCCCACCCCGGACGGCCGGCGCACCATCGTCGTGGTCGGCACCGAGCGGTCGACCTTGACGGTCAGCTCGGCGTCACTGCCCGCCACGACCAGATTGTCCTTCAGCAACCGGGTCCTGACGCTGTGCGGGCCGTTCGCCGAGATCGTCGTCGCCGTGGGCGATGTCCGCCACGCACCGCCGTCGACGCTCAGCTGCACCTTGGTGCCGGTCGCTCCCGCCGGCACGGCCGCGGTCACCACGATCGCCGTCCGGTACCAGCCGTCGGCGGACAACGGCGCCGCCGAGGTGACCGTCACGACCGCCTTCGGATCCACCCCGGCGACCGCCGGCACGCTGACCTGCCCGACGGCACTGACGTAGCCGACCCTGTCCGTGGCCCGGAAGGACACCACGTGGGCGGCGCCGTCCACGACCACGGGAGCGGTGTAGGCCACCCACCCGGCACTGTCGACGCGGTACTCCGTCGAGGCCACACCCGACGACGCATCCGCCGCGACCACCGTGACCATACGGCCGTTCAGCGAACCCGAGACCGTCGGCAGGTCCCCGTCGACCTTCGCGGTCAACGACTGCTCCGGGCTGAACTGCCCGTTCGCCGCCTGCGCCCGGTAGGTGATCACCGACGTACCCGCCGGCAGCGGCACGGGGCCGGTCCACGTCGTCCACGCTCCCGCGCCGATCCGGTACTGCAGAGTGCCCGTACCGGTCACCGTCAACGCGGCACCCGGACCGGACCAGCCGTCCGCACCCGTCGCCGACACCGATGCCGCCGGCGCCGTTCCCGGGTAGGCGAGGGGATCGACCGACTCCAGGGTCGGGACCACCCGGGCCATCGTGCCGTCGGCGTTGAACGTCAACCGGTCGATGGTGGTCTCGCGGTGCTGGCCGTCGCCACCCGGGATCGCGAAGCGGTGATAGGCGATGTACCAGTCGTCGGTACCCGGCACCTGGATGATCGAGTGGTGGCCGGTGGCGAGAATGCCGAGCTGCGGGCTTTTCTCGAGGATGACACCGCGGTAGGTCCACGGCCCGTCGATGTTGGTGGCGGTGGCGTAGCCGACCCTGTAGTCCGGCGATCCGGTGTCGTCGATCGACCAGGTCAGGTGGTACAGGCCGTCGCGGTGGTTGACGAAGAGGCCCTCCCGGAAGTCGGTCAGGCCGCTGATCCGCTTGATGGTGCCGGCCTTGATGGACAGCATGTCGTCGCTCAGCTCGGCGTAGAACGGTGAGCCGTTACCCCAGAACAGGTAGTACCTGCCGGTGACCGGATCCTTGAACGTCGCCGGGTCGATGGCCTGTCCGGTGGTGACGGACTCGTTGTTGGTGATCATCGCCGTCGGCTGGGCGGTGAACGGCCCCTCGGGACTGTCCGCGACCGCGACACCGATGGTCTTGCGGTTGTAGGTGGGATTCTCGCCGGAGAAGTAGAAGTAGTACTTCCCGTTCCGTTCGGTGATCGTCGGCGCCCAGGCGTTTCCGGTCGCCCACGGCACGTTGCCGTTCGCCCCGTCCAGCGTCAGGAAGGGCCGGTCCGAGCGCGTCCAGTTCGCGAGATCGGTCGACTTCCAGACGAAGAACTCCTTGCCGCCCCAGCCGGCGAACCCGTCGGTGGTGGCGTACAGGTAGTAGACGCCGTCGAACACCGCGATGTTCGGGTCGGCGTTCAACCCGGGGAGGACCGGCGAGCGCATGAGGTGCGCCTCGACCGTGTAGGTGCGGGTGGCACCGCTCGTCGAGGTGACCGTGACGGACTTCGGCGTCCGGTAGTCGGTGGGGCCGCCGAGGCTCACGGTCGAGCCGGCGGCGACGGCGAACGTCGGGTTCAGCGTGGTCAGGTCGGTCCCGGGCCTGACCGGCAGCACGATGCTGTCGGCGGTGATGATCGCCGGCACCTTCAGGCTGTCCAGGGTGACCGAGCTGATGGTGGTCGCGTTGCCACCCAGCGCGCCAACCTCGGCCGGGCTCAGCGCCCGGTTGTAGAGCTGGAAGTCGCGGACCTTGCCCTTGAAGGTCCGGTCGGCGTTGTAGACGGACCTGCCGATGGCGTTCCCGGTGGTGCGCCCGCCGCCGATCAGCCCGGGAGTGATGGTCACGCCGGTCTTCTCGCCGACCTGGGCGCCGTCCAGGTACAGCGTCTGGGTGCCGCCGGCCTGCGTCATGGTCAGGGTGTGCCAGCCGCCGCGGCCGACCGCGGCACCGGAGTTGACGCCCTGCTCGGTGGTCCAGTTGCCGGTGGCGACACCGCTGCGGTACGGGTCACCGGTGGCGAACAGGTACCCGTTGCCGACACCGTCGGCGGCGGTGTTGCCGAAGCCCCAGAGGAAGTAGCTCCCGGCCTGCGAGGGGTCGATCCACACCTGCGAGGACACGGTGACCGCGTCGAGGCCGGCGAGCAGGTTGTCGGGCAGCTTGACGTGGTCGTCGACGCCGTCCAGGGTCAGCGAGCCGTCGGCCGAGGTCGGGCCACCGACCAGGGTCGCGTCGTAGCCGTTACCCGAGGTGTCGGTCACGGTGGTGCCGCTCGTCTGACCGAAGGTGTAGCCGGCGACGAGCCCGGCGGCGGTGGCCTTGACCGGGTCCGGTGCGTTGGTCAGCTTGCTGAGCTCGGCCTGGGTTACCGGGATGACCGTGCCGTGCCGCGGGCTGGCCGGCAGCTGGTACGACGCGGGGACCTTCCAGTCCGGAGCGGCCAGGTTGTCGGTGCCGAGCGGGATGTAGCCCCGCCCGCCGTACTCGTCGACGAACAGGTAGTACTCCGAGCCGGAGGTGTCACCGTCGTTGGCCTTGAACACGGTCGGGCCCTCGACGGCCGAGGTACCGGCGTCACGGCCGATGCAGCTGTCCTGGATGGTCCACGCGGGGTTGGTCGCGCTCCAGCCGGGCACCGAGGCGTCGTCCACCGCGGTCAGGCTGGTCGACTTCTCCTGGATGATGTCCGAGCAGCCGGTGACGCCACCCTCGTCCTTGGTGAACCGGTAGTAGGTGCCGCTGTCCTTGATGACGGTGGAGTCGATGCGCGAGGTGCCGAAGTCCTGCCAGACCTTGGGGGCGCTGAAGGTCACGAAGTCCCGCGTCGTGGCGTACAACATCTTGTTGTAGGTGTTGCCGGTGTGCTGAGGGTCGTTGTCGGCGTAGATCTTCGAGGCCCAGAAGACGACGTAGGACTGCAGTGCGTCGTCCCAGTACGCCTCGGGCGCCCAGGTGTTGCCGGCGGTGTCGGGTGAGACCTTGACGTGGCGCTGGGCGGACCAGTTGACCAGGTCGGTGGACTCCCAGACCTCGAGGTACTTGCTGCCGACGGTCTGCGAGTCACCCCAACTGGTGCCGCCGCCGATGGACAGGTCGGTGGCGATGAGGAAGAACTTGTCGCCCTCGGGTGAGCGGATCAGGAACGGATCCCGCAGGCCCTTGGTGCCCAGGGTGGAGGTCAGCTTGGGCTGGCCGCCGTTGAGTTCGGTCCAGCGCAGGGCGTTGTTGCCCTGGCTGGCGGCGAAGAAGATGTTCTCGCCGGCGAGGCTGTTGCCGGTGAAGTAGCTGAACGCGTAGCCCGCGTAGGGGGCAGGTGCGGGCAGCGCCGGCACGGTGGCGGTCAGTACGCGGGTCGCCGAGGCGGCGCCGACGGTGACCGTCGCGGTCAGGGTGACGGTCGCAGCGGCGGACCCGGTGGCCGGACGCTCGACGATGCCGGTGGCGTCCACGATCGCGGTGTCGCTGCTGGCCCACGCGATCGTGGAGCCGTGGAGGCCGGTGGTGGGCAACGTGAGGTTGCCGCGGACGTCACCGAGGTTGGGGACGGTGACCGCGGCGGCGGCGGCGTCGGCCTTGGTCTGCGGGCTGTCGTCGGCGGGGACGGTGACGGTGAACGACTTCGTGTCGGTCGCGGTGTTCGGGGCGACACCGGCGTTCAGGGTGGCCGTAAGGGTCGCGGTGCGGTCGGTGGCGCTGCGGGTGACGACACCCGCGGCGGTCACCACGGTGGCGTCGGAGGTGGCCCAGGTGATGGTGGAGCCGTTTCCGCCCGCGGTCGGCAGCGTGAGGTTCGCCGTCACCGCGGAGGTGTTCCCCAGGGTCAGCGCGGCCTTGTCGGCGGCGACGGTGTCGGCGGCACCCGGGACCAGCGACCCGACCTCGGCCGCGGACAGCGCCCGGTTGTAGACGCTGAACGAGCGGAACTCGCCGCTGAAGTACGGGTCGGCGTTGTAGACGGCCCGGCCGAGGTAGTTGGCCGTGGTGGTGCCGTTGCCGATCTGACCGGGATCGACGGTGACACCGGCTTTCTCGGCGACCTGCACCCCGTCGGTGTAGATCCGGGCGACGTTGTCGGCGCCGAGCGTGTAGGTGATCGTCTTCCACACGTTCTGCGGCAGCGTCGCCGGACCGCCGACGGTCTGCTCGGTCGTCCAGTTGCCGGTGGCGATGCTCGTCTTGTACGTGGCGCCGGCCAACCCGTTGGTGTACAGGTAGCCGTTGCCGACCCCGTCGGCCCCGGTGTTGCCCAGCGCCCAGATCATCGGTCCGCGTTGGCCACCGGACGCCTTCACCTGCGCCGTCACGGTGATCGCGGTCAGACCGGTCATCACGTTGTCCGGCAGCTTGACGTAGCCGTTGGTGCCGCCCAGGCGCACCCCGGAACCGGCGGTGTAGGCCGCGTCGCCCAGCAGGGTGGCGTTGCGGTTGTTGCCCGACCGGTCGGCGACCGTGGTGCCGCTGCCGGAGGTGAAGTCGTAGCTGAGTATCAGACCGTCGGTCGGTGCGGCCGCGGATGCGGCCGTCGGGGCGATCACGCCCATCCCCGCGGCCAGCGTCACCGACAGCAGGGTCGCCCACAGCCGGCGGACCGGCGGCGCGGATCGTGACACAGGAATGAGCATGGCTGGGGAGCCTCCCGACGTTGGGTCGCACACGATCCGCGGCTGCGGCGCAGGCCGATGTTAGCGTTCACAGCAGAGGGTGTGAAGAGCATGTGAGTTCGGAATGGCAACGTCATCATTCCGGGTTCGACGACCGTGCCGAGCCGCCGGCGGGCGTCTCATCTCTCGGAGCGTCACGCCCGGCGGCCGGCGGCGGCGTCGGTGCAGACCGGCGTTCTCGTCGACGGTCGTCCGAGATGTCCCCTGCGGCAGGAGGTCTTGGTGGATCCGCGGCGATCGGCCGGGAGGCACCTCCGACTGACGACCGCCTCTCGGCCCGCGGGTCCGCCGGAACCCGGAGGGTGGGCGGAGGCAGCGCGGCCCCACTGGGACATCACCGGTTCGGCCCAGCGGCCGGGGTGGTCACGGCCCCCTCCGCCACGGACGGACGGTCAGCACCTGACCCGCCGGGAGAGCCGGCCGAGCCCGATGTCCGACGGGCCTGCGTCGCTTCACGAAGCGGATCCGACCGGACCCCGGGCTCGACGGAGGTTCAGCACATGGCCCACCGGGAGGAGCCGGTCGGACACGACGTCCGACCGGCCCTGCATCGCTTCCGGGTGCCGCCCAGCCGGATTCAGTCCTTGTCGGTCAGGTTGCCCAGATCGTCGGAGACCCGCCGTTCGGCACTGGCCGTCAGATGCGGGCCGTCGGACGCGGCCGGGTCGTGCGCGGCGTCGAGCTCGCCGCCGGTGTCGCGCAGCTCCGAGTCGGGCATCTCCGGTTCGGGAAAGGTCGAGCTGGTCATGTCTGCTCCCGTCGTGGTGCGTGCGGGGTCGATCCCCTCACGGTCACGTACCCGCTGTGGTGGCGTCGTGTGCGGTCGGGGCAGAGCCGGCTCTCGGCGATCCGGTGTGCCGCACGGTTCGCGACGGGGAACCGGGTTCGTCTCCGGGCCGTCATCGCCCGGACCGACGGACGGTGTCCGTGGACGCAGCCGCCCGGCCGGCCACCGCACACGCGGGGGGTGCGCGTCAGGCGCTCGTTCCGGTGGCGGGGGCCGTCGACACGCCATCCGACGGCGCCGATCCGTCCGGCGGAGTGCCCATCCCCGACGGCGGAGTGCCCATCCGGCCGCCACCGCCACGGCCGCCGCCGTTCCCGGCGGGCGCCGCACCGGCGGACGGGGTGGTGCGGGTGTCGACCGCGGCGGTCAGGCTCACCACGTAGCCGGTCGTCACGTCCCCGGTCGCGGTACCGAGTTGGCTGGTCCCGCCGTCGTCGCCGAAGACGTTGTCCGACGTCAGGCTCACCTGCGCGAGGTTGGACACCGACCGCTCGTATCCCGCGGTGGCGTAGACCGCGTCGCAGACGTCCTGCGGCAGGGCCACCTGGGACGTCGCGATGGCGTTGGCGGCGTCGGTGATGCCCGCCTCGTCGGGGTAGACCTCGAAGTGGATGTGAGGCCACCGGCCGCTGTAGCAGGCCGGGAAGATGCTGGTCCAGGAGACGACGCCCGCGGCGTCGGCGATCTGCACGCCGCGGAGATAGTTCTGCTCGGTGACGCCGTCGGAGTACATCGAGTAGTTGCCGTCGCGGTCGCAGTGCCACACGTAGACGGCGGCCCCGGCGAACGGCACCCCGCCCCGGGCGAGGTCGGTGATGGTCAGCTCGAGCGTCATCGGGACGCCGTCGGCGGTGCCGCTCGACGCACCGAAACTGGACCGGATGTCGCTGCGGACGATGCCGCTCTCGCTGAGCACGTCGGGTCCGTTGGAGCCGTCGCCGGGGTACGGGCCGGCCGTCTCGTCGGGGATCTCACCGGTCGCCGCCGCGTCGGCGCCCGACGTGCCGGCGGACACCGAGGAGGCGCCCGAGGAGGTGCTGGTCACGGCGGCAGTCCCGCAGGCCGCGAGGCCGACCCCGATGGCTCCCAGACCGAGTGCCCGCAGCAGCTGCCGGCGGCCCATCAACGTGACGACGTCGAAACCCAGCCCCTGGTCGACGACCTCGTCGTCGGGGCGGGCGAGCGGACGCCCCTCGTACAGCGGGGTGGCACGGGTGGATTCGGGCATCGGTCACTCACTCCTCGGAAACGGCGGAATGTCACCGACGGCGTCGGCCGGCGACCGCGTTCCACGATGCGAGCCGACCCTCGGTCGCCGCTGTCGGCTCGCTGTGCGTCGGCTGAGGATCGCCCGGGCCCGACCCTCGCATCGCAACCGGCGCCGATACCCGGCGACGTCCGGGTCAGGTCATCCCCGGCTGTCGACGAGGCACTCGTCGAGGTAGGTCAACGCGGACGCGGTGGGCCGCGGGTGCCGCCGGGCGTCGTAGGCGCCGAGCCCGGCCCGCGGCAGCCGCAGGCCTGTCGTCCGTCACGCGCGTTCCCCTCCCCCGTGTCCACCCAGCGTAGGGCGTCGGTCGCTGCGGGTACCGACGTCGCCCGCCGGGCGGCTCCTCGCCCAGCTACGGCCCGACCCGGGCCTCAGTCCTGCGAGCCGCTGCCCGTGGTCACGGTGATGACCGCGTTGATCAGGGCGAGATGGCTCAGCGCCTGCGGCAGGTTGCCGAGGAAGTCCCCGGTCGCCGGCTCGAGCATCTCGGCGAGCATGCCCACGTCGTTCGCGGCGACCATCAGGCGGTCGAGCAGGCCGCGCGCCTCGTCACCGCGACCGACCAGCTGCAGCGCGCTGGCCATCCAGAACGAGCACGCCAGGAAGACCCCCTCCTCGGCGTCCATCCCGGAGTAGCGGTACAGGTGGTCACCGGCGCCCAGCTCGTCGCGCAGGGCGTCCAGGGTCGAGCTCATCCGCGGCCCGCGGTCGAAGCCGCTGATGGCGTGCAGCAGGATCGACGCGTCCAGCTCGTCGGTCCCGGGATACCAGACGTAGGCCTGCTTCTGCTCCGACCAGGCGTGGGTCTGCACCCACTCGCGGATGCGGCCCGCCTCCGACCGCCACCGCGACGGATCGCCGGGGATCTGGCCGATCTCGCACAGGTGCACCGCGTGCCGCAGAGCCTGCCAGCAACCGAGTTTCGAGGTCGTGTAGTGCCGCGGCTCGTGCAGCTCCCACATCCCGGCGTCCTTGGACCGCCACCGGTCGCAGGCGAGGTCGGCGATCCCGGCCAGCATCCGGCCGGTCTCGGCGTCCAACACGTTGCCGTTGTCGACGTAGAGCTGCACGATGCTGAACAGATCGCCGAACACCCCCAGTTGCAACTGCCCGGACGCGGCGTTGCCGTCCACGACCGGGCCGATGCCGCGCCACCCCGGGACGTCCCGTTCGTGCAGCTCCTCCGGTGCGGGACAGCCGTTGAGCTGGTAGAACACGTGCGGCTCGGGGCCGTACTCGCGGATGGTGGCCAGCAGCCAGCTGATGGCGCCGTGGGTCTCCTCACGCAGCCCGAACCGGAACAGCGCGGTGAGGGAGTAGGCGGCGTCACGCACCCACGCGAAGCGGTAGTCCCAGTTCTTGCCGCCGGCCACGTTCTCCGGCAGCGACGTGGTGGCGGCCGCGGCGACGGCCCCGGTGGGCGCGTAGATGAGCAGCTTGAGGACCAGCACGCTGCGCAGCACCGCGTCCTGCCAGTCACCCTCCCAGGCGAAGTTGGCCGACCACTGCTGCCAGTTGCGCACCGTGCGGTCGACGCCGCGGTCGACGTCCTCCGGATCGGGCAGGTACAGCGGTTCGTCCTCGGTGGCGACCAGTCCCAGGATGTGCCGGCTGCCGGGTGCGGTGCGGAACGTCAGGCTGATGTCGACATCACTGACCTCGACGCTCTCCTCGTTCGAGGCGCGGACGGCCATCGTCACCCCGTCGGCGCGCAGGACGGCTCCGGACACGGTGTCGCGGACCCACGGTGAGACGGTGTTCAGGCAGGTGCCGGGGCGCACCCGGCCCACCAGGCGCACCGAACCGGTCAGGCCGTCGATCCTGCGGGCGAGCTCGGCCCACGGCAGCCGGCCCGCCACGCCGGTGTTCATCGCGTCGGTCACCCGGACCGACCCGGAGGCGGTGTGGAAGGTGGTGGCCAGCACGTTCGTGTTGTCCACGTAGGCGCGCTCGACCGTGAACGGCTCCTCCGGCGACAACGCGATGCTGCCGCCGTTCTCGGCGTCCACCAGGGCGCCGAAGACGGGTGCGGAGCTCATGTGCGGCAGCGGCAGCCAGTCGATGCGGCCGTCCCGGGCGATCAGGGCGACCGTCCGGCCGTCACCGATGGCGGCGTAGGTACGCAGGTCGGCGTAGCCGGCGGCGTCGCGCTCGGTCACCGGCTGCGGGTCGACGTCCGCGCCCCAGGTCAGCGGAACGGTGTCGGCGGGGGTGGTGGTCACCCGATCCATAGTGCCCAGCCACGCGACCGGAGCATCGACCGGTCCGGGCGCGGCGCTGCGCCGCCGTAGCGTGGACGCCGACGGCGGGCGGTCCGCGGCGGCGGGGAGGTGCGGGTGTCGGCGCAGCGGCGGGTCCTGGTGACGGGCGCCGGTCCGGCCGGTCTGGCGACCGCGGCGGCGTGCGCCGCGCGCGGTCTGGCCGTCGACGTGGTCGCACCGCACTTCCGGTGCTGGACCCCCACCTACGGGATGTGGGCCGACGAGCTGCCGGCGCTGGCCGCCGTCCTGGACACCGGTGCCGCCGACGCGGCGCCCACCGCGGGCAGCCGGAGCTACCGCACGACGCTGGTGCGCACCGTCACCGGCGGCACCGTCGACCTCGGCCGCGGCTACGCCCGGCTCGACAACGCCACGGTTCACGCCGCGCTGCTGCACCGGTTGCACACGGCCGGTGCCCGCACCGTCGTGGGCCGCGCCCGGCGGATCGTTCCCGGTCCGCCCGGGTCGGTGGAGCTGGAGGACGGCACCGTGCTGACCGCGGACGTCGTGGTGGACGCCCGCGGCGGCAGCCGCGGCACCGCCCAGCAGCGGGCCTGGGGGGAACGGGTGACCGGCCCCGTCGCCGATCTCGTCCCATCCGACACCGCCCTGTTGATGGACTGGGAAGCGCTACGCGACCCCCGGGACCGGCAACCGCCGGCGTTCCTCTACGGTTTCCCACTCGACGACGGGACCACCCTGCTCGAGGCCACCTCGCTCGCCGCCCGGCCTCCGGTGTCCCTGACGCAGCTGCGCGACCGGCTGCACCGGCTGCTGACCCGCCACGGACTGCACCACGTCGGCAATGCCGAGCGGGTCGCGATCCCGCTGGACGCCGCGCGGTCGCGGGGTACGGGGGTCGCCGTGGGGGCGGCCGCGGGATGGATCCACCCGGCCACCGGGTACAGCCTGGCCGCCGCACTGCGCCTGGCGCCGGTCGTCGCCGACATCCTGGCCGGCGAGTCCGACGCGCGGCGCGCGGCCCGCGCCGCGGCCGCCCTGCAGTCGTCGCGCACCCACGCCCTGTTCGCGCTGGGGCGGGAGGTGCTGCTGCGATTCGACGAGCGGCACACCGACGAGTTCTTCGCCGGCTTCTTCACCCTGCCGCCGGCCACCTGGACCGCCTACCTCGACCCGATCTCGCCGCCCGGGCCGGTCGCCGCGGCGATGGTGCGCCTGGGGCCGGCACTCACCCCCGGCGCCCGCGCCGCCCTCGCCCGGGCGGTGGTCCGGACCGGGCTGCGCCGCGCGGTGGGCGCCCGGTAGCGACCGGCACCGTGCCGCCCGATCCCGTCCGGAGCGGTCGCCGACGGTGCGGCTCGTCACACCGCACGGTCGGTGGTCCTCGTCCCGGCGCCACGGGCACGGAATTTGATTTAATGCGTATACCGCGCCGACTGTCGCCCGGTCTGATGTGGATCGGGGCTCAGGATGACGAAGGATGCGTACGACGAGGACGCGGCGGTGGCCGCCCGTTTCGAGGCAGGTCAAGTGAGTTCGTTCGCAGAGCTGGTCGCCGAGCTGGCCCTGTCCTATGCCGACCAGCGCGCTCCCGAACCGCGTGCCACGCTGGTGGAACAGATCGTGGCGGGTGCCACGACGATCCTGCCCGGCGTGGTCGCCGCGGCGGTCGAGACGCTGGACGGCACGGGCCGGTTGAGCGCCCCGGTACTCGTCGGCGACGACGTCGCACGCCGCCTGATGGACGCGCAGAACGCCCTGGGCGCGGGGCCCTGCCTCGACGCCCTCCGGGATCGCAAGCAGGTCGCCGTGCTGGACCTGTCGGCCGACGACCGCTGGCCGGCGTTCGCGGCCGAGGCGCGCGCCGCCGGCGTGATGGCCGTGATCTGCACCCCCATGGAAGTCAACGGACGCGACGTCGGTGTGCTGACGCTGTTGAGCAACGCCGCCGACTTCGGCGACGAGCACGAGGACATCGAGAGCCTCGCCCGGGTCTTCGCCGCCCACGCGGGCCTCGCGTTGACCGGCGCCCGCCAGCTACGGGAGATGAACACCGCGATGTCCAGCCGCGACATCATCGGGCAGGCGAAGGGCATCTTGATGGAGCGGTTCTCCATCACCCCCGACGTCGCCTTCACCGTGTTGGTCCGCGCCTCCAGCGTCACCAACACCAAGCTGCGGGCCGTCTGCGAGCAGCTGTGTGACACCGGGACGCTGCCGGCCGGCGCGCTGGACCGTCGCCGCCCACGCTGACGTCACAGTCCCCCGCCCGCCGAACTGGGTAGTACAACCGTCGGGGGAAGCGGTGATCCGGACGCCGCGACTTTCCAGACCCGTCCGGTCCAGCCCCGCGGCCGGCGGGTCGCCCCCAACGGGGAGCGACGTCGTGACGCCGCCGACGGGCTCGCTCCCGGCAGGCACACTCCCGCCCCCCACAGGCGTCGCAGGCAGACCACGCACCGGCATGGTCCCGGCTCGGACCGGTCGGGGTCGACCGTCGTCAGGCTCCCGCCGGCCCCAGGGATCGCGCGACACCGTAGGTCAGCTGAACCACTCCGCCGGCAAACCGGCGGCACCCCGTCGAGCTCAACGGGATCCGTGAGTCCGAGGGCAGCGCGGCGGTCCCGCCGCCGATGACGACCGGCGACAGGAACAGCTCGAGCACGTCGACCAGTCCCGCGCGCAACGCCGCGCCGGCCAGCTGCGGACCGCCGACGGAGACGTCGTGGTCGAGGCCGCGGACCAGCTCACCGACGGCGACCGGGTCGAACGTCCGCTCGATGCGGGTCCGGGCGGTCGCCGGAGCGTCGAGCGTCGAGCTGTAGACGATCTTGTCGGCCGCCCGCCAGAGCGCCTGGAAGTCCGCGGACGGCGACGGTGCGGACCCGACGTCCATCGTCTCCCAGACCTGCAGCACCTCGTACATCCGGCGGCCGTACAGCTGGGTGCCCACCGACCGGACGCTGTCGTTGACCGCGGCGTGGACCTCCTCGTCGGGTGCGCACCAGTCGAAGCGCCCGTCGTCGTCGGCCACGTAGCCGTCCAGCGAGGCGATCGCGGAGTAGATCAGTCGACCCATCCGCCCAGCATGCGCGCGCCCTCCGGGAACGACAACGGGCCCCCGGCAGGTGCCGGGGGCCCGAAGGTCGAGCGGTGATACGGGGGTGACTACTTGGTCAACGGCTCCAGGGTCGGGTCGTTGGCGTACGCCTCGGCCGCGTTCTCCTTGGTGACGATGACCGGGTCCAGCAGCTGGGCCGGGACGACCTTGACACCGTTGTTGTACTCGGTGGTGTTGTCGGCCTTCGGGGCCTTGCCCTGGCTCAAATCGGTGGCCATCTGGATGGCCGCGGCGACCAGCGCCCGGGTGTCCTTGTTGATGGTGGAGTACTGCTCACCGGCCATGATCGACTTGACCGACTCGACCTCGGAGTCCTGGCCGGTGACGACCGGGACCGGCTTGCCGGCGTTCTTCACCGAGGTGATGATCGCGCGGGCCAGGGTGTCGTTCGGCGACAGCACGCCGTCGAGCTCCTTGCTGGTGTAGGTGCTGGTCAGCAGGTTGTCCATCCGGCGCTGGGCGTTCTCGGCCTTCCAGCCGTCAGTGGCGGTCTGGCTGATGTCGACCTGTCCGGAGCCGACGACGACCTCGCCGCTGTCGATGGCCGGCTTGAGGATCTCCATGGCACCGTCGAAGAAGACCGGGGCGTTGGCGTCGTCGGGCGAGCCGGAGAACAGCTCGATGTTCCACGGGCCGGTGGCCTTCTTGGCCTTCATGCCGTCCAACAGGGCCTGGCCCTGCAGGTTGCCGACCTTCTTGTTGTCGTACGCGACGTAGTAGTCGACGTCCGGGGTGTTGAGGATCAGCCGGTCGTAGGCGATGACGGTGGCACCGGCGGCCTTGGCGGCGGCGACCTGGGTGGTGAGCTGGCTGCCGTCGGCGGCACCGATGATGATGACCTTGGCACCCTTGGTGACCATCGAGGAGATCTGCGCCTGCTGGTCGGCGACGGTGCCCGAGGCCGCGGCGTACTGGACGTCCGGGGTGAAGCCGGCAGCGGTGATGCCGTCGGTGAACAGCTGGCCCGCGAGGACCCAGTTCTCCGAGGTCTTGCTGGGCAGGGCGACACCGACGGTCGCGCCGGCGGCGAAGCCGCCGGTGGCCGCGGCGCCGGAGGAGCCGGCTGCGCCACTGGTGGTGCTGGTGTCGGCGGTGCGGCCGGAGCCACAGGCGGAGAGGACCAGCAGGGAGGCGGCGGCCACGGCGGTGGCGGCCTGGGTGATTCTGCGCATGGGTTCCACTTTCCTAGGGGAAAACGACGGGGTGGTGCGGAAGGTGCAGGGTGGTGCGGAAGGTGCGGGTGACGCCGGTGGCGGCGGCGGCACTCTCTCCGACTGTCGCGACCCGAGGTCGCGGCAGGACGGCGGACGGGTCACGGTTTGGTCGTGTGGCCCACGGAGGCGTCCTTCACCTCCTGGTCCTTGGTGAAACGGGCCATCATCAACCCGATGATCGACGCCCGGCCGCGGGTCTTGTTGTAGACGTCGACGCCGACGGCGGCGAGCAGCACCAGGCCCTTGATGATCTGGACGCGGTCGGAACCGACACCGAGCAGCGACAGGCCGTTGGACAGGAAGGCCATCACCAGACCACCGACGATGGAGCCGATGACCGTGCCGATACCGCCGGACACGGCGGCACCGCCGATGAAGACGGCGGAGATGGCGTCGAGCTCCCAGCCGTTGCCGTCCTGCGGGCCGGACGCGAACGACAGCGCCACGAAGATCATCCCGGCCAGGGCGGCCAGCACCGACATGTTGAACATGACGAAGAAGTTGACCTTCTTGCTCTTCACCCCGGACAGCTCCGCGGCGTGGGAGTTGCCGCCGACGGCGTAGACGTGGCGTCCGAAGATCGAGTTGTTCATGACGAAGGAGTAGAGGAGCACCAGCGCCAGCAGGATGCAGCCCGAGATCGGGAAGCCGGTGCCGGGGCGACCGGAGGCGAAGAGCAGGAACGCGTAGCCGGTGACGCCGGCCAGCAGGACCATCCGGACGATGGTGACCCACATCGGGGGGACCTCGGCGCCCAGACCGGCCTGGGTGCGGCGCGCACGCCACTCCCGCCAGATGATCGCGACGCACAGCACCAGGCCGAGCAGCACCGTGAGGTTGTTGTAGCCGGTGTCCGGGCCGACCTCGGGCAGGTAGCCACCGCCGATCTTGGCGAACGACGCCGGCACCGGGACGCTGGTGGAGTCGCCGATGAACTGGTTGCCGCCGCGGAAGATGAGCATGCCGGCGAGCGTCACGATGAACGCGGGAACCCCGACGTAGGCGACCCAGAAGCCCTGCCAGACACCGATCAAGGCGCCGATGCCGAGGCCGAGCAGGATGCCCACCGGCCAGCCGACCCCGGTGTCGCGCATGACCTTGGCGACGATGATGCCGGTGAACGCGGCGACCGAGCCGACCGAGAGGTCGATGTGGCCGGCGATGATCACCATGACCATGCCGATGGCCAGGATGAGGATGTAGGAGTACTGGGTGATGACGTTGATCAGGTTGCCCGGCGTCAGCGTCAGACCGTCGGTGAGGATCTGGAACAGCACCAGGATGGCGAACAGCGTGAACACCATGCCGAACTGACGGCCGCTGCCGCCGAAGACCTTCTTGACGTTCGCGATCGCGTTCATGCTCGGACACTTTCTTTCTTGGTGGAGGTCATGAACTTCATCAGCGTCTCCGGATTCGCCTCGGCGGCGGTCAGCTCACTGGTGATCGCGCCCTCGAACAACGTGTAGATCCGGTCGGACAGGCCCAGCAGCTCCGGCAGCTCGGACGAGATGACGATGACGCCTTTGCCCTCGCTGGCGAGCCGCTGGATGATGCCGTAGATCTCGTACTTGGCGCCGACGTCGATACCGCGGGTGGGTTCGTCCAGGATCAGCAAATCGGGGTCGGTGAACATCCACTTCGCCAGCACGACCTTCTGCTGGTTGCCGCCGGACAACTTGGACACGCCCTCGTTGACCGTGGGCGCCTTCGTCCGCAGGCTCTTGCGGTAGCTCTCGGCGACCTTGTACTCCTCGACCGCGTCGACGACGCCGCCCTTGGAGATCTTCGGCAGCGCGGCCGAGACCGTGGCGCGCTTGATGTCGTCGAGCAGGTTCAGGCCGAGCACCTTGCGGTCCTCGCTCACGTACGCCAGGCCGTGGTCGATCGCCTCGGAGACCGTGCGCAGCTGGATCTCCTGGCCGTCCTTGTAGACGGTGCCGGAGATCCACTGGCCGTAGCTGCGGCCGAAGATGCTCATCGCGAGCTCGGTGCGGCCGGCGCCCATCAGTCCGGCGAAACCGACGATCTCGCCGCGACGGACCTTGAAGCTGGAGCCCTTGCAGACCAGCCGCTCGTGGGCCAGCGGGTGCTGCACCGTCCAGTCACGGACCTCGAAGAGCGTGTCACCGATGGTCGGCGTGTGGTCGGGGAAGCGGCTGCCGAGGGAGCGTCCCACCATGCCGCGGATGATGCGGTCCTCGTCGACGCCGCCGGCCTTGACGTCGAGCGTCTCGACCGTCTTGCCGTCGCGGATGATGGTGATCGAGTCGGCGATCTGCTCGATCTCGTTGAGCTTGTGACTGATGATGATCGAGCTGATGCCCCGGCCCTGCAGACCGCGGATCAGGTCGAGCAGGTGCTGGGAATCGGACTCGTTCAGCGCCGCCGTCGGCTCGTCGAGGATCAGCAGTTTGACCGACTTGTTGAGCGCCTTGGCGATCTCGACGAGCTGCTGCTTGCCGACACCGATCGACTTCACCTGGGTGTCGGGGTCGTCGTTGAGGCCGACACGGGCGAGCAGGTCGATGGTGCGGCGCTTGGCCTCCGACCAGTTGATCACTCCGAACTTCGACGGCTCGTTGCCGAGGAAGATGTTCTCGGTGATCGACAGCTCGGGGATCAGAGCGAGTTCCTGGTGGATGATCACGATGCCGGCCGATTCGCTGGACCGGATGTCCTTGAACCGGCAGACCTCGCCCTGGTAGACGATGTCGCCCTCGTAGGTCCCGAACGGGTAGACGCCCGACAGGACCTTCATCAGGGTGGACTTCCCGGCGCCGTTCTCGCCGCAGATGGCGTGGATCTCGCCGGCCCGGACGGTCAGGGAGACCTCGGACAAGGCGCGGACACCGGGGAACTCCTTGGTGATCGACCGCATCTCGAGGATCGGCGGAGCGGTGGTTCCGCTCGACTGGACGGCGGCATTCTCAGCCACGATCTTCACCCCCGTCCGGGGTGGAGGGGCGCAGAGTGCGGGTCACGCGATCTCCCTTTGACGTCGACGTCGTTGTCGGCCGGGCACATCGGACAGGCAGGGAACTGACGGATCAGTGGCGCGTGTCCATGTGACCGGTCACATGAGCTGCACCAAATTAACTCCGGTTGTGACCTATGTCAACTGTTGTGCACCGGGTGCTCCGGTGGACGAGCGGAGCACCAGCTGCGGACGGATCGGCGGCGACGGGACGTGCGCCTCACCGGCCAGCTCGGACAGGATCAGCGCGACCGCCCGCCGGCCCACCTCGGCGAAGTCCTGCCGGATGGTGGTCAGCGGCGGCCAGTAGTGGGCGGCCTCGGGGACGTCGTCGAAGCCGATGACGCTGATGTCGCCGGGCACCCGCACACCACCCTCGCGGAAGGCGTGCAGCAGGCCCAGTGCCATCAGATCGCTCGAGCAGAACACCGCGGTGAAGTCGTGCCGGTTCACCAGCTCCCGGCCGGCGAGGTAGCCGAAGTCGGCGGTCCAGTCGCCCAGGATCGGCGGCTCGATCATCAGATCGGCGTCACCCATCTCGCGCAGATACCCCTGCATCCGCTCCTCGGCCTCGATCCAGTCCCGCGGCCCGGCGAGGTGCACGATGCGCCGGTGGCCGAGCCCGATGAGGTGCCGGGTGGCCAGCCGGGCGCCCTCGAACTGGTCGACGGCGATGCTGCGTCCCAGGTCACGGCGGGTGGAGTCGAGCAGCACGCAGGGGATCCGCAGCCGCACCTCGGCCAGCAGGTCGAACACCCGGACCTGCGGCGCGACGACCACGACGGCCTCGACGCCCTGCCCGACGATCTGGTCGATGGCGTCGCGGACGGACTGGTCGTCGCTGGGCGTGGTCGCCACGGTGATGCCGTAACCGGCGTCCCGGGCGGCGGCCTCGATGGCGAACATCATCGTCTGCACGCCGTAGGTCGCGGCCCGGGTGGCGATGAGGACGCCGATGCTCTGCGACTTGCTGGTGACCAGTGCGCGGGCCGCCTGGTTGGGCCGGTAGCCGATCTCGTCGATGACGTCCAGGACGCGCTGCCGGGTCTCCGGCCGCAGGCTCGGCGAATCGTTGAGCACACGCGACACCGTCTGGTACGAGACCCCCGCCAACCGCGCGACATCGCGGATGTTCGGAGCGCGTTCCGCGCTGGAGTCGACGGTCACAGGCCTGGGGTTCTTCCGATGACGATCCGGGACGGGCTGTCCGGCTCCGCGGACGCTGCGAAGCTGGATGTGACCGTACACATCGGCAGCGTTCCTGGCGAGTGTCCAGGTGACGGCGGTGGCGGCCGTCCGGGGCGGACCGGCCGGACGGCCCGCCGGGCCGGTCGATGTGACAGCGAGAGTGTTGTCGCACCGCCGGGGTGCCGACAGGGCGCCCCCGCTCCCCCGTCGTGCGCCGGCCGACGGGCGGGCGGCGCGCGCAGAATGGGCCGATGAGCCCCCGACACCCGCAGCGCATCGAGCCCGGCCCCGGACAGGAGTCGGTCTGGGACTATCCCCGGCCGCCCCGGTTGGAGCCGTCCGACCGGCTGGTGGTGGTCAGCCTGGGCGGTCGCGAGATCGCCCGCACCACCGGTGCCTACCGGGTGCTGGAGACGAGCCATCCGCCGACCTGGTACCTGCCTCCCACGGCGCTGACCGACGGATCGGTGGAACGGGCCCGCGGCACCGGGTCGGTCTGCGAGTGGAAGGGCGCCGCGACCTACTGGGACGTCCGCGGCGGCGACGGCACCGTGCTCCGCCGGGTCGGTTGGAGCTACGAATCACCGACCGCGCCGTTCCGGGCGATCACCGGTTACCTGTCGTTCTATCCGGCGCAGCTGGAGTGCACCATCGACGGCGAACGGGTCCGGCCCCAGGAGGGCGGCTTCTACGGGGGCTGGGTGACCGACGAGATCGTCGGCCCGTTCAAGGGCGGGGAGGGCAGCTGGGGTTGGTGAGTGCGGACCGGGCCGGGGCTGCGGAGCTGCGTCCGCGCGTGCGGCCCGGTCCCGCGCCGGGGCGCGCGATGATGGACCGATGAACCGACCGGGCCCGGACGCCGCCGTCCCGTGCCGTCGCCTCCGCCGGCTGGTCGGTGCGGTCCTGGCCGCCACCTGGTGCGCCGCCGGCTGCACGTCACCCACCGCACCGGCGTCGTCGTCGTCAGCCACGACCACCACCACGGTGGCGACGACCGCCCGCGCCACGTCGGCCGTGTCCGGCCCGGCGGTGCAACCCAGCTTCGAGACCGGTGTCCCGGACGCGGTCGTCAGCTTCACCGGTGGCCCACCGGCCGCGACGACGGCGGCCGTGGCACCGTCGGGGGCCACCCCGGCGGACGAGGTGCGCCGCGGCGAGGGTGGTGACCTGCTGGTCGTCACCTGGGGCAGCACCACCTGCCCACGGATGCCGGTGAACGTCACCGCGCTCGATCCCGCCACCCTGGACATCGTGACCGGCAACGTCCGCATCGATCCGGTCTCCAACGACCTGGCGGTCCCGGAGACCTCCGTGTGCGTCAACGATCTCGGCCCGACCACGTCCGCGGTGCGGCTGCCGGAGGGCGCCGCGGGGACCGGCCCGCTCACCGTCATCGTCGACGGCGTGCGGCACACCGTCGCCTGACGCCGGGCTCAGCCCGGCAGGCCCAGGTCCCGGTAGCGCCGGTGCCGGCGGCGCAGCCGCTCGGTCGGCGGCACCGGCATCAGCTGGTACAGCTCGTCGGCGAGCACCCGGCCCAGCCGGCGGCAGAACTCGACGGGCTCGTCCGCGGCGTCGGGCAGCTCCTCCACGATGCGGTCGACGATCCCGGCGCGCTGCAGGTCACCGGACCGGACGCCCTGCTCGGCGGCCATCTCGGCCGCGTGCCCGATGTCGCGGTGCACGATCGCGCTGGCCCCCTCCGGCGGCAGCGGCGACAGCCACGCGTGCCGGGCCGCGATGACCCGGTCCGTCGGCACCAGCGCGAGCGCCGCGCCACCGGTCCCCTGCCCCAGCAACACCGACACGGTCGGCGCGTCCAGCGTGACGAGATCGGCCAGGCAACGGGCGATCTCGCCGGCGAGGCCACCCTCCTCGGCCGCCTGCGACAGGGCCGCCCCGGGGGTGTCGATGACCGTCACCAGCGGCAGCTGCAGTTCCACGGCCAGCCGCATGCCGCGGCGGGCCTCCCGCAGTGCCGCCGGTCCCAGCGGTTGATGGGCGTCCTGGTGCCGCCGGTCCTGCCCGAGCAGCACACACGGTGCGCCGCCGAACCGGGCCAGCGCCAACATGATCCCGTGGTCGACCTCGCCGGTCCCGGTGCCGTTCAGCGGCGTCACGTCGGTCGCCGCGGCGCGCAGCAGTCGGCGCACTCCCGGTCGCCGGGGGGACCGGGAGATCAGCACCGACGTCCAGGCGTCCGGCTCCGGCACGGGCGCGGACGGCTCCTCCGCGGCCGGCGGGTGGGTGGTGCGGTGCCGCGGTGCGAGCAGCACCGTCAACACCCGGTCGACGATCGCGGGCAGGTCACTCGGCGGCAGCACCGCGTCGAGAAGCCCGTGTGCGAAGAGGTTCTCCGCGGTCTGCACACCCTCGGGGAAGGGCTCGCCGTAGAGCGCCCGGTAGACCCGCGGGCCCAGGAAGCCGATCAGCGCGCCGGGCTCGGCCACCGTGAGATGCCCCAGTGACCCCCAGGACGCCAGCACCCCGCCCGTGGTGGGGCTGCGCAGATAGGTCAGGTACGGCAGCCGGGCGGCCTTGTGGGCGGCGACCGCGCCGGCGATCTTGACCATCTGCAGGAAGGCGATGGTGCCCTCCTGCATCCGGGTGCCCCCGGACACCGGGGACGCCAGCAGCGGCAGCCCCTCCCGGGTGGCCCGCTCCACCGCCGCGGTCAGCCGCTCGGTCGCCGCGACGCCGATACTGCCGCCCAGGAAGGCGAACTCGCTCGCCACGACCGCGACCCGGCGACCGCGCAACCGGCCCTCGCCGGTGATGACCGACTCGTCCAGACTGGTCTTCGCCCGGGCCTCGACGAGCATCGCGGCGTACTCCGGTGATGCGGGGTGCTGCGTGATCGGCACGTCCCAGGACCGGAACGTGCCGGCGTCCAGGAACTGGTCGATGATCTCGGCGGCGCCCATCCGGGTCGCGCTCACGCCGGCCGCCGGGTGGCGGGGTCCGGAACGGCCCGGCGAGGTCGCGGAGCCCGGTTCACAGCCAGCCCGGCAGCACCAGCAACGCCCAGCTGAGCACCGGAGCCGCGACGACGATCGACATGCCCCACTGCATCAGGCGCCGGAAGACCAGCTCGCGGTCCTTCTCCTCGGCGTTAGCCACGATCAGCGCACCGTTGGTGGAGAACGGGCTGCAGTCGACCATCGAGCTCGAGATGGCCAGCGCGGTCACCAGTCCGACGGCCCCGACCTGACCGGTCAGCAGGAACGGCACGGCCAGCGGGATCAGCGCGCCCAGGATGCCGGTGGTGGACGCGAACGCCGACACCACCGCACCGATGAGGCAGATCAGGAACGCCGCCAGCAGCGGCGCGCCGACGGTGGCGACCTGGTCACCCAGCCACTGGACGGTGCCCTGGTCCTCCAGCAACGACACGTAGGTGACGATGCCGCCGATCAGCAGCACGGTGCCCCAGCTGATCTTGTCCACCGCACCCTTGGCCGACTTGGGCGAGATGAGGGTGAGCACGACCGCGACACCGAGGGCGGTGAAGCCGACGTCCAGGTCGAAGGCGAACGCGCCGACCGCGAGACCGACCAGGCCGATCAGGGTCAGGATGCGGTCGCCGTTGAGTCGGTGGTCGTCGTCCTGCGGGCCGGTCCCGGCGGTCGCGTCGCCGGTGCCAGCGGTGTTGCCGTCGGACGGGCCACCGCCCATCCCGGAGATGGTGGCCGCCCGCCCCGATGACTCCACCGCGGCCTGCGGGGTGCCGGTGACGCCGGTACGGGTGGCGGTGCGGGCGGCCGCGCCGGCGACCTCGTCGACGTAGGAGTTGTTCTGCACGCGGTCGGTGTCGCGGCGGGACAGCAGTTCCCGGCCACCGAAGGCGAAGAACACCACGAGCGAGATGAGCACGGCAGCCCCGAAACAGCCCAGGAACAGGATGAGCGGACTGCCGGGCAGCGCGTTGTCGCTGACGACACCGTTGGTGATGGCGCCGAAGATGCCGATCGGCGAGAAGCTGCCGCCGGTCGCGCCCATCACGACCAGGATGCCGATCAGCACCGGGTTGATGCTGAAGCGGCGGGCGAAGCCCAGGGCCACCGGGGCGACGATCGCGACGGCGGCGGGGGTGATGGCGCCGATCGCGGTGATCGCGGCACAGACGGCGAACATCGCCCAGGGCACCAGAGCGACCCGGCCACCCACGGCGCGGACCGCGGCATGCACGATCCAGTCGACGGTCCCGTTGTTCTTCGCCAGCGCGAACAGGTAGGTCACCCCGACGAGGATCACGAAGAGGTTGCCGGGGAAGCCCTCCAGCACCGCGGCCGGCCCGACGTCGTAGACGGTCGCGCCGACCACCGCGGCCGCCACCAGCGCGAGCGCGCCCATGTTCACCGACCGCACACTCGCGATCAGGAAGACCAGCACCAGCACCACCAGTGCGACCACTTCTGCAGACATGCCGACTCCTTTGTCGAACGCTCGGCGGCCGGGCGGCGGTGTCGCTGCACCCCGGCGACCAGACCGCGCCCGTCCCGGTGTGGAACAGGCAATGGCCTATTGGCCTAGCCTCTCGACCAATTCGTCGGTTGTCAATACAGTCGCCCCATGGCACTGGGGCGACGCAAGGAGGCGGCTCCCAGACTCGTCCGCCCGCGCCTGTACCAGCAGCTCGCCGAGCACATCACGGCCTTCATCGAGGCCCAGGGTCTCGCACCCGGCGACCGGCTGCCACCCGAGCGGGAACTGGCTGTCGAGCTGGGAGTCAGCCGGGCGACCCTGGCCCAGGCGCTGGTGGCGCTGGAGATGCAGGGTCGCGTCGCCGTCCGACACGGCGACGGGGCGGTCATCCTGGATCCGGCCGAGCGGGTCGCGGCGGTGATCGCGGCGCTGGCCGGCTACACCGCCGCGTCGCTGGAGTCGGCCCGGTTGCCGGTGATGGCCGGGGTGCTGTCCACCGCGGCCTTCGGTCCGGAGGAGCTGCGGACGGCCGCCGCCGACGCCGAGACCAGCGGCGCGACGGCGGCGGAGGTCTGGGCGGCGGTGCGCGCCGCAGCCGGCGTCAGCCCGCTGGTCGACATCGATCTGGCCCTGGAGTCTGCCGGGGCGCCGATCCCCCGGCAGATCGTCGCAGAACTGCCGGCGCTGACCGCGGCGCTGCGGGCCGGACGTCCGGTGACGCTGACGGGTGGGGCCGGCTGACGCCTCGCTGTGTTTCGCGCCGGGGGATCTGCGGCGAGCCGGCTGCCACCGGTGCCCGGGTCGCGCACCGGACGCGGGGGGCGCGGGCGGGACGTGGACGGCCCGCACCCCGCGGCAGCTCCCGCCACCTCGCGACAGCTCCGGCCACCTCGCGACGGCTCCGTCCGACCGCAGCCGTCGCGGAGCCGGCGGAACTGTCGCGAAGACAGCGCCACGGTCGCGCGGGACAGTGGAACGGTCGCTGAGACAGCGCCACGGTCGCGGAGTCGTCACCCCGCGGCCGTTGCATCGAGCCGTCAGTGCGGTGGCGGCGGGGGCGGCCGGTGTCCGGGCGGCGGGGGTGCCGGGATCGAGCTCAGCGCCGGGGCGGCCTCGGGCCACACCAGCAGCACCGGGCACGGCGCGTGGTCGACGACGAAGCGGGTCGCCGGGCCCAGCGAGTGCGGGCCGAGCCGCGCCCGGTCGCCGTCGCGGGTGACCAGCAGCAGATCGGCGTCGGCCGCCGCGGCGGTGACCTCCCGCTCGACCCGGCCGCGGCGGGTCAGCTCGGCGCAGTCGCGGCCCAGCCGGGCGCGGGCGGCGTCGAGCAGCGCCCGCTCGGCCTCGGCGTCGACCTCGGCGACGGCCGGCGCGGGCCGGTGCCGGCGGCCGAGCAGCCCCGCCATCCCGCCGGCGATCACGTCCGACACCTCGGTCGACGTGACGTGCAGCAGGGTGAACGCCGCGTCCGGACCACCGAGTCGCAGTGCCGTGTCCACGGCCGTCTCCCACAGCCCCTCACGGAGCCAGATCACCACCCGCATCGTCATCCTCCGACCAGCTGCCACGACGCCCACAGCCCGGCCACGGACGCCACGATCCCGAGCGGCACCGTCAGGGCGCCGAGCTTGAGGAAGTCACCGATCGCCGGCTCGGCGTCCCGTTCGCGCAGCAGCCGACGCCAGAGCAACGTCGCCAGCGAACCCACGTAGGTCAGGTTCGGGCCGAGGTTAACGCCGATGAGGACGGCCAGCACGCCGACGCTGCCGCTGCCGGCCACCACCGACGGCAGCAGCACGAGCGTGGCCGGGATGTTGTTGACCAGGTTGGACAGCACCGCGGCGATCGCGGCGATGAGCAGCAGGGTCGGGAAGGAGGTGCCGCCGGGCACGATCGCGGCGATCCCGTCACGCAGACCGTTCACCTGGAGGGCGGTCACCACGATGCCCAGTCCGAGGACGAACGCGACGAACGGCAGGTTGAGCGCCTCGACGAGCTGCCGGGCCGACGCCGCCCGCCGGACCAGCGCCCAAATCCCCAGCACCACCGCGCCGCCGGCGGCCGCCCACACCGGCTCGACGACGAGGAAGCCGACCAGGGTGAGCGCCAGCACGACGAGCGCCACCGTCGGTGTGCGCACCGGCTCGGCGGCCGCCGGGGTCGACCGGCCGGCCAGGTCGGCGCGGAAGAACCGCCGGAACACCACGTACTCGACGACGATCGCGATGACCCAGGGCAGCGCCATCGCCGCGGCGAACGCGGTGAACGACAGCCCGCTGGCCCGCAGCGCGAGCAGGTTGGTCAGGTTGGAGACCGGGAGCAGCAGCGACGCGGAGTTGGCCAGGTGGGTGCAGGCGTAGACGTGTGGGCGGGCCGGGAGCTGCTGCCGTGCGGCCGTGGTGAACACGACCGGGGTCAGCAGCACCACGGTCGCGTCCAGCGACAACACCGCGGTGGTGATCGAGGCCAGCCCGAACACCAGGACGAGCAGCCGTTGCGGGTTCCCGCGACCGGCCTTCGCGCACCACGCGCCCGCCCAGGCGAACACCCCCTCGGCCTCGCACAGGTAGCCCAACAGCAACACCGCGGCGAGGAAGCCCACGGTCGGGCCGAGCGAGCGGACCTCCGCACCGGCCTCGGACCAGCTGATCGCGCCGAGCCCGATGACCAGCAGCGCCGCGGGCACCGCGGCCGTCGCCTCGGGCAGGCCCTTCGGTCGCAGGACGGCGAATCCGAGTACGGCGAGCAGGACGACCACGAGTACGGCGAGCAGCACCGGATCAGGGTGCCACCCCAGGGCGCCGTCACCGACCACGCGCGACGGCGACCCGCGGGACCGCCGGGGCAGGTGCGCTGCGGTGCGGCGGCCGGGCGGCGCACGCTCCCGGGGCTGTTCACACACGGCCGACGCCGTCCACGGTGCGCAGCGATCCGCCGCGCCCCCGCAGCCCTCTACCGTGGTCGCGGGGGACGTCCGTCCCGCACCCACTCTCGGAAGCAGGCCCCGAATGCCCACCACCTGGTTGATCACCGGCTGCTCCACCGGGCTCGGTCGCGCCCTCGCCGAGGCCGTACTCGCCCGCGGCCATCAGGTCGTCGTGACCGCACGTGACGTCAGCACGGTCGAGGACCTCGCCCGCTCCCATCCGGACACCGCGCTGGCGGTCGCGCTGGACGTCACCGACGACGCGCAGGTGGCCGCCGCGGTCGCGGCCGCCGAGGCCCGCTTCGGCGGGGTCGACGTCCTGGTCAACAACGCCGGTTACGGCTACCGGTCGGCGGTCGAGGAGGGCGAGGACACGGATGTGCGCCGGTTGTTCGAGACCCATGTCTTCGGCAGTGTCCGCACCGTGAAGGCGGTGCTGCCGGGGATGCGGGCGCGCCGGTCGGGCACCGTGGTGAACCTCTCGTCGATCGGCGCGCGCGTCTGCCCCGAGGGCTCCGGTTACTACGCCGCGGTCAAGGCAGCGGTGGAAGCGCTGACCCTGTCGCTGCGCAAGGAGGTGGCTCCGCTCGGCATCACGGCGATGGTGGTGGAGCCCGGCGGGTTCCGCACCGACTTCGCGGGCCGCTCGCTCACCCAGTCGAAGCACCCCATCGACGACTACGCCGACACCGCCGGCCGGCGCCGCAAGGAGCACGACACCGTCCACGGCACCCAGCAGGGCGATCCGGCGAAGGCGGCCGCCGCCCTCATCCAGGCGGTCGAATCCGATGCGCCGCCGTACCTCCTGCTCCTGGGCAGCGACGCCTCGGACAGCTTCCGGACCGCCCTGGACGCGCTGCGCACCGAGGCCGACCAGTGGGAGTCGCTCAGCCGCAGCACCGACTTCTGACGGTGGGGCCCGGCCGCCGACACGGACGGCCGGGCCGGCGCGGTCGAGGCGATGCCGGCAGTGCGGTCGGTGCTGCCAATGCTGCGAGTGCCGGCAGTGCGGTCGGTGCTGCCAGAGCCGGCAGTGCGGTCGGCGCTGCGAGTGCCGGCAGTGCGATCGGTGCTGCGAGTGCCGGCAGTGCGATCGGTGCTGCCAATGCTGTCACTGCCGGCAGCGCGGTCGGTGTTGCCGGCGCTGCGAGTGCCGGCAGTGCGATCGGTGCTGCCAGTGCCGGCAGTGCTGTGAGCGCGGTCCGTGCTGCCGGTGCGGTCGGTGCGGCCGTCCCGTCAGGGCCGGCGGGCCGGCTCCACCAGTTCGAGCAGCACGCCCCCGGCGTCGCGGGGGTGCACGAAGTTGATCCGGGAGCCGGCGGTGCCCCGCCGCGGGGTCTCGTACAGCAACCGGGAGCCCCGGGCCCGGAGCCGGGCGCAGGCCTCGTCGACGTCGGGCACCCGCAACGCCAGCTGCTGCAGACCGGGACCGCGCCTGTCGATGAACGTGGCGATGGTCGACGCCGGGGTGAGCGGCGCGAGCAGCTGGATCTGGGCGCCGCCGTCGCCGCCGAAGGCGATCATCGCCTCGTCGACGCCCTGCTCGGCGTTCTGCTCGCGATGGGCGAGAGTGCCGCCCAGCACGTCGGTGTGGAAGGCGATCGCGGCGTCGAGGTCCGGGACGGCGATGCCGACGTGGTCGATGACGGTGCCGGTCAGGCCAAGCGCGTCGGCGAGGCCGGTCACGGTTGGTCGATCTCGCAGATCACGGTGCCCGCGGTGACGACGGCGCCGTCGACCGAGGCGAGCCCGCGGATGACCCCGCTGCGGTGCGCGTTGACCGGTTGCTCCATCTTCATCGCCTCCAGGACCAGGACGAGGTCGCCCGCTTCCACCGTGTCGCCGTCGGAGACGGCGACCTTCACGATCGTGCCCTGCATCGGGGCGATCAGCGCGCTGTCCGTCGCCGCGGGTCCGGACCGGGCACCGCCGGCCCGCCGCTTGCCCGGGGTGCGCCCACCGGCCGGGGCGGCGGTGCCCACCGACAACGATCCCGGGAGCGTCACGGTGAGGCGGCGGCCGTCGACCTCCACCACCAGGCTCTGCCGCGGAGCGGTCTCGGTCGGATCGACCGGGGCGGCGACGAACGCCGGGATCCGGTTGTCGAACTCCTCCTCGATCCAGCGGGTGTAGACCCGGAACGGCTCATCGGTGAACGCCTCGTCGCGCACCACGGCCCGGTGGAACGGCAGCGCGGTGGCCATCCCGTCGACGACGTACTCGTCCAGCGCGCGGCGGGCCCGGGCCAGCGCCTCGCCACGCGTCGGGCCCCAGACGATCAGCTTGGCCAGCAGCGAGTCGAAGGCTCCCCCGACGACGGTGCCACCCTCGACGCCGGCGTCGACCCGCACGCCGGGTCCGGCCGGTTCGCGGTAGGTGGTGACGGTGCCCGGAGCGGGCAGGAAGTTGCGGCCCGGGTCCTCGCCGTTGATCCGGAACTCGAACGCGTGGCCGCGCGGCGCGGGATCCTCGGTCAACCGCAGAGTCTCGCCCTCGGCGATGCGGAACTGCTCACGCACCAGGTCGATCCCGGCGGTCTCCTCGCTGACCGGGTGCTCGACCTGGAGGCGGGTGTTGACCTCCAGGAAGCTGATCACGCCGTCGTTGCCGACGAGGTACTCGACGGTGCCGGCACCGGAATAGCCCGCCTCCCGGCAGATCGCCTTGGCGCTGGCGTGGATGGTCGCCCGCTGCTCATCGGTCAGGAACGGCGCCGGGGCCTCCTCGACGAGCTTCTGGTTGCGGCGCTGCAGCGAGCAGTCGCGGGTGCCGACGACGATGACGTTGCCGTGGGTGTCGGCGAGGACCTGCGCCTCGACGTGCCGGGAACGGTCCAGGTAGCGCTCCACGAAACACTCACCACGGCCGAACGCCGACACCGCCTCCCGGACCGCGCTCGCGTACAGCTCGGGGATCTCCTCGATCGTGCGGGCGATCTTGAGGCCCCGCCCGCCGCCGCCGAACGCGGCCTTGATGGCCACCGGAAGCCCGTGCTCGCGGGCGAACGCGACGACCTCGTCGGGTCCGGCGACCGGGTCGGTGGTGCCGGCGACCAGCGGCGCACCGGCCCGCAACGCGATGTGCCGGGCGACGACCTTGTCGCCCAGGTCGCGGATGGCCTGCGGCGACGGACCGATCCAGGTCAGCCCGGCGTCGGACACGGCCTGCGCGAACTCCGCGTTCTCGGACAGGAAGCCGTAGCCCGGGTGCACCGCGTCGGCGCCCGAGGTCGCCGCGACCGCCAGCAGTTTCGGGATGTCGAGGTAGGAGTCGGCGGGGGTGCTGCCGCCCAGCGCGTAGGCCTCGTCGGCCATCCGGACGTGCGGGAGGTCCCGGTCGGGCTCGGCGTAGACGGCCACCGAGGTGTACCCGGCGTCCCGGCACGCCCGGACGACCCGGACGGCGATCTCGCCGCGGTTGGCGATCAGGATCTTCTGCATGCGCGTCCTTCGGGAGGCGGGGTGGGTTCACAGGGCACGGTCACGGGAACGTCCGGTCGGAGTGCCGCCAGGACGGGTGCAGCCCGGTGCGCGACCGGGCCGAATCGACCCACGCCGACCGTGCGGTCCGACGGGGCGTGGACGGTGCCGGTGCGGCCGTCAGCGCCGCGAGAACGGCGACCACGGCGGCGGTCTCGACGGCCGTCGGGGCCGGGTGGATGGACAGCACCGGCACGCCGTCGACACCGGTCGCGGGAACGGCGGTCACAGCGGCATGTTCCCGTGCTTCCTGGGCGGCGTGATCTGCCGCTTGGTGCGCAGCAGCCGCAGCGAGCGGATGAGATGGGTCCGGGTCCGCGACGGTGCGACCACCGCGTCGACGTACCCGCGGTCGGCCGCGATGTAGGGGTTGACCAGGGTGTCCTCGTAGGCGGTGACCAGTTCCGAACGCAGCGCCGCCGGGTCGTCGGCCGCGGCGAGTTCCCGGCGGTAGAGGATGTTGGCCGCGCCCTGCGCTCCCATCACGGCGATCTGCGCGGTCGGCCAGGCCAGGTTGACGTCGGCCCCCAGGTGCTTGGACCCCATCACGTCGTAGGCGCCGCCGAAGGCCTTCCGGGTGACGATGGTGACCTTCGGAACGGTCGCCTCGGCGTAGGCGTAGATGAGCTTGGCGCCGCGGCGGATGATGCCGGCGTGCTCCTGTCCGACCCCGGGCAGGAAGCCGGGTACGTCGACCAGCGTGATGATCGGGATGTCGAAGGCGTCGCAGGTGCGCACGAAGCGGGCCGCCTTCTCCGAGGCGTCGATGTCCAGGCAGCCGGCCAGGTGCAGCGGCTGGTTGGCCACCACGCCCACCGGCCGGCCCTCGACCCGCCCGAAACCGACCACGATGTTGGGCGCGAACAGCGCCTGCACCTCCAGGAAGTCGCCGTCGTCCACGAGATGGGTGATGACGGTGTGGATGTCGTACGGCTGGTTCGGCGAATCCGGGATGAGCGTGTCGAGTTCCCGGTCGGTGTCGGTGATGTCGAGGTCGACGTCGGTGTCCACGACCGGCGCCGGATCCAGGTTGTTGCTCGGCAGGAAGGCCAGCAGCTCGCGGACGTAGCCGATCGCGTCGTCCTCGTCGGCCGCCAGGTAGTGCGCGTTCCCGCTGGTGGTGTTGTGCACCCGGGCGCCCCCGAGCTCCTCGAGGGTCACCTCCTCGCCGGTGACGCTGCGGACCACGTCCGGGCCGGTGATGAACATCTGCGACGTCTTGTCGACCATCACGATGAAGTCGGTCAGGGCCGGCGAGTAGACGTGACCGCCGGCCGCGGCCCCCATCACCACCGAGATCTGCGGGATGACGCCGGAAGCCTGCACGTTGCGGTAGAAGATGTCGGCGTACAACGCCAGCGACGCGACGCCCTCCTGGATGCGGGCGCCGCCGCCCTCCACGAGCCCGATCACCGGGCATCCGGTCCGCATCGCGAGATCCATGATCTTGACGATCTTCTCGCCGTAGACCTCGCCGAGACTGCCGCCGAACACCGTGACGTCCTGGCTGAACACGCACACCTGACGGTCGTCCACGGTGCCGTAGCCGGTCACCACACCGTCACCGGGCGGACGGTTGGCGTCCATCCCGAACGTCGTCGAGCGGTGCCGGGCGAGCTCGTCGGTCTCCACGAACGACCCCGGATCCAGCAGCAGCTCGATCCGCTCCCGGGCGGTCTTCTTGCCCTTGGCGTGCTGCCGCTCGACGGCTCGGGCCGATCCGGCGTGCACCGCCTCGTCGTGGCGGCGCTCCAGCTCGGCGAGCTTGCCCATGGTGGTGTGGACGTCCGGCACTGGCGGTGTTGCCCGCATCGGGACCTCGCTTCGTCGAAAATGAGTACCTCGGGGACGTCCGCCGTCACGACGGGCAACACCGAGTGTCGATCGAACGGTACTGAGTACCGTCGAACGCGTCAAGCAGTCCCCGTCGAGCGAGGAGCCCCCCGTCACCACCACAGAGCCGTCCCACCGACCGTCGGTCAGGGACCGACTGGCCGATGCCGCGTTCGCGCTGTTCGACGAGCGCGGCTACGAACAGACGACGGTGGAGGACATCGCCGAACGCGCCGAGGTCAGTCGGACCACGTTCTTCCGGACCTACCGGTCCAAGGAGGACGTGATCTTCCCGGTGCACGACCGGCTGCTCGCGGCCATCCGGCAGCGACTCGACACGTCCAGCACCACCACGGCGATCGTCGCCGTCACCGAAGCGGTCCGACTGGTCCTGCTGCACTACGTCGAGGAGGGCGACCGCGCCCGCAAGCGCTACGCGCTGACCAGCCGGGTCGCCGCCCTGCGGGACCGGGAGATCGCGAGCGTGGCGCCCTACCAACGGCTCTTCCGCGAGTTCATCGCGGACTGGATGGGGTCGGTCCCCGACGCCGCACTGCGGGCCGAGCTGATGGCGTCGTCGGTGGTGGCCGCGCACAACCACGTCCTGCGGCGATGGCTGCGGGGCGACACCAGCTCCCCCATCGAGGAGGTCGACGCGGCCCTGGCCCAGGTGGTCGCGCTGTTCTCGACGCCGGCCGGGGAACCGCACCGCGGCGAGGGGACCACGGTCGTGGTGTTCCGGACGGGCGAGTCGCTGGACAGCGTCCTGCCGGCGCTGCGCCGGGCGGTGGAGGCCGGCGGCACCGCGTCCTGACCGGACGGCTCAGCCCCGTCCGGGGCGGGTGTCGGCGGAGGGCCCTGCCGGGCGCCCGTCGAAGGCGGCGAGGAGCAGGTCGGCTGCCTCACCGGCCCCCAGCCGGCCCTCGAGGACCTCGGTCCGGACGGAGTCCTGGAGTCGGCTGACCGCCGTGGACCGCCGCAGTCGGTCGGTGAGTTCGTCGGTGACCAGGGTGTGCACGAACGACCACTGCTGGGCTGCGCGTCGGCGGCGGAGCTCGTCGGGTCCGTGGAACGCACGGTGGTCCTGTACGGCCTGCCACACCCCGTCGACCCCGGCGCCGGTGAGGGCCGAGCAGGTGGTGACCACGGGCCGCCAGGCGCCTTCGGGCTGTCCGACGACGTGCAGGGCCTGCCGCAGATCCCGCGCGGCGGAGCGGGCTTCGACGAGGTGATCGCCGTCGGCCTTGTTGACCGCGACGATGTCGGCGACCTCGAGCACGCCCTTCTTGATGCCCTGCAGCTGGTCACCGGACCGGGCCAGGGCCAGCAGCAGGAAGGTGTCGACCATGGAGGCGACGGCGAACTCGGACTGCCCGATCCCGACGGTCTCGACGATGATCACGTCGAACCCGGCGGCCTCGACGAGCGTCATCGTCCGGGCGGTGGTGCGCGCGACGCCGCCGAGTGTCCCGGCGGTGGGTGAGGGCCGGACGAACGCCCGCGGGTCGACGGCCAGTGACGGCATCCGGGTCTTGTCGCCCAGGACGCTGCCGCCGGTGCGCACGCTCGACGGGTCGATGGCCAGCACCCCGACCCGGTGGCCGCGGTCGATCAGGTGCCGGCCGAGCGTCTCGATGAAGCTGGACTTGCCGACCCCGGGGATCCCCGACACGCCGATGCGGCAGGTGTCGACGGCCTCAGAACGGAGCGCCGCCAGCAGGTCCCGCGCGCGGAGCCGGTCGTCGGCGCGGCGCGACTCGACGAGGGTGATCGCCCGGGCGAGGGAGGACCGCGATCCTGCCCGCACGGCGTCGGCCAGCTCGTCCACGGTGGGGCCGGGGCGGCTCACAGTGCCCCCGGTCCACGGGACGCGCTCCGCGGACCGCGGGCGGACGTCACCGTTCTCGGCACCTCCGGGAAGTCCATCTGGCCCTCCTCCGTGTGATCGTGCAGACTGTATGCCAGCACCGCGTTCCATCTATACGATACTCAGTACCATCGAGCCGCGCCGGGCGGAACCGGTCGACCGCCGTCGACGTCCGCCACTGTGGCCCACGCCCGAGATCGTCGCCGACCAGAGGTGGGAATCCGACCATGACGCCGACACCGGAGTCGACAGGACAGGCCGTGGCCGATCGTGGTCCGGCCCGGGAGTGGGCGTCGGCTGCCGCCGCGGTGGCGCGCAGAGCCCGCTTGCTCGGCGACGACGCCCCGGATGAGGACGCCTGGGCGGCGCTGGCGAGGCGCACGCTGGACGGGGTGCCGGTGCCGCCGTTGGGTACGGCGGACCGGGCTCCGCGGCCACTGCCGGGCGCGCGGGAGGGTCGGCGGGACACCGCGGGCTGGGACGTCCGCTCGGTCCTGGTGGGCGGGGACGCCACCCGGGTCGCCGAGGATGCGGTGGCCGAGCTGGAGACCGGGGCGACGTCGTTGGTGTTGACCGTCGGTGGCCCGGGGGTGGCGGTCGCCGACGTCGGGGTGGCGCTGTCGGAGGTGTACCTGGAGATGGCGCCCGTGGTGCTGGACGTCCGCGACGGCGTGGACGAGCTGGAGGCCGCCCGCGCTCTCGTCGCGACACTGCGGAAGCAGGGGGTCGCGCCGGCCATCGGGACGAATTTCGGTGCGGATCCGGTCGGTCGTGCGGTGCGGCGGCGGGCGGTGCCGGATACCGGCGCTGTCACCGGGCAGGTCGGTGCGCTGATGGCGTTGGCCGTGGAGAACGGGACGCTGGCCCTGGTGGTGGACGCGACGGTGGCGCACGACGCGGGGGCGGCGGAGGTCGGTGAGTTGGGTTACTCGATGGCCGTCGGGGTGGCGTATCTGCGGGCGGCTGCGGCTGCCGGGATCGGCCCGGGGGCGGCGGCGGCGTTGTTGGAGTTCCGGTACGCCGCGACGGCGGATCAGTTCCTGACGTTGGCGAAGTTCCGTGCGGCGCGGGTGGTGTGGCGGCGGGTGCTGGAGCTGTGCGGGGTGGGACCGGACGTGGCCCGGCAGCGGCAGCACGGGGTGTCGTCGCGGCCGATGTTGACCCGGTACGACCCGTGGGTGAATCTGCTGCGCGGCACGGTGGGGGCGTTCGCGGCGGGTGCGGGTGGCGCGGACGCGGTGACGGTGTTGCCGTTCGACACGGCGTTGGGGGCGCCGCTGGGTCTGGGCCGGCGGCTGGCGCGGAACACGTCGGCGTTGCTGATCAGCGAGTCCCACACCGCCCGGGTGAACGACCCGGCGGGTGGTGCGTACGCGGTGGAGATGCTGACCGCGGATCTGGCGGCCCGGGGGTGGGCGGAGTTCGGGCGGATCGAGGCTGCGGGTGGTGTGTTGGCCGCGCTGGCCGACGGGTCGCTGTACGCGGGCTTCGACGCGGCCGGTGCGCAGCGTCGCCGCCGGATCGCGGACCGGCGGCTGCCGGTCACCGGGGTCACCGAGTTCCCCGACGCCGGCGAGGAGTTGCTGCCCCGGCCGGCGGGGACGGGCGACGATCAAACGCCGCCGGGATGGGCGGCGGAGTTCGAGGAGCTGCGGGACCGGGCCGGCGGCGGGCGGGTGTTCCTGGCGGTGTTGGGACCGCTCGCCGAGCACAACGCCCGCGCCCAGTTCGCGGTCAACGCGTTGGCGGTGGGTGGGATCGCGGTGGACCGCAGCGGCCCGGACCTCGACACCGCCGAACTGGTGGATGCTTTCGCGCGGTCGGGCCGGTCGGTGGTGTGTCTGGCCGGCACCGACACCGCCTACCGGGAGCGTGGTGCGGAGGTGGTGTCGGCGCTGCGGGCGGCCGGCGCCGGCCGGATCGTGCTGGCCGGCCGCCCGCCCGCCGAGCTCGGCGATCTCGTCGACGACCACCTGGCTGTCGGCGGGGACCTGTTGGCCCTGCTGCGCCGTACCCACGACCACTTGACCCGGGAAGAGGTTCAGCGATGACGTCGACCGCCGGTATCCCGGACAGCTTCGCCGACCTGCCGCTGGGCGACGGTCCCGGTGAGAGCGCTGCAGCCACACCGGTTCCCGACGCTTCCCCGTGGACCGCGCCGGAGGGCATCGAGGTGAAACCGGTGTACACCGCGACCGACGTCGAGGGTCTGGAGTGGCCGTCGGGGTTTCCGGGGGTGGCGCCGTATCTGCGGGGGCCGTATCCGACGATGTACACCACGCAGCCGTGGACGATCCGGCAGTACGCCGGGTTCTCGACCGCTTCGGAATCCAACGCGTTCTACCGCCGTAATCTCGCCGCCGGCCAGAAGGGGCTGTCGGTGGCGTTCGACCTGCCGACGCACCGCGGCTACGACTCCGACCACCCCCGCGTCACCGGCGACGTCGGGATGGCCGGGGTCGCGATCGACTCGATCCTGGACATGCGGGAGCTGTTCGACTCGATCCGGCTGGACGAGATCAGCGTCTCGATGACGATGAACGGCGCGGTCCTGCCGGTGCTGGCGCTGTACATCGTGGCGGCCGAGGAGCAGGGGGTGCCGCCGGAGAAACTCGCCGGGACCATCCAGAACGACATCCTCAAGGAGTTCATGGTCCGCAACACCTACATCTACCCGCCGGAGCCGTCGATCCGGATCATCTCCGACATCTTCGCCTTCACCGCGGCGAGGATGCCGAAGTTCAACTCGATCTCGATCTCGGGCTACCACATGCAGGAAGCCGGGGCCACGGCCGACCTGGAGCTCGCCTACACCCTGGCCGACGGGGTCGAGTACATCCGGGCCGGCGTCGCCGCCGGGCTGCCGGTGGACGCGTTCGCGCCGCGGTTGAGTTTCTTCTGGGCGATCGGGATGAACTTCTTCATGGAGATCGCCAAAATGCGCGCCGCCCGCGCCCTGTGGCACCGCCTGACCGGCCAGTTCGACCCGCGCAACCCCAAATCGCGGATCCTGCGGGCGCACTGCCAGACGTCGGGATGGTCGCTGACCGCGCAGGACCCGTTCAACAACGTCGCCCGCACCTGCATCGAGGCGATGGCCGCCACCCAGGGCCACACCCAGTCGCTGCACACCAACGCCCTCGACGAGGCCCTCGCGCTGCCGACGGACTTCTCCGCCCGGATCGCCCGCAACACCCAGCTGTTCCTGCAGCAGGAGAGCGGCACCACCGCGATCATCGACCCGTGGGGCGGCTCCTACTACGTGGAACGGCTCACCGCCGACCTCGCCGACCGCGCCTGGCACCACCTGGAGGAGATCGAAAGCCTCGGCGGCATGACCAGGGCCATCCAGGCCGGCATCCCGAAACTGCGCATCGAGGAAGCCGCCGCCCGCACCCAGGCCCGCATCGACTCCGGCAACCAACCCGTCATCGGCATCAACACCTTCCCGCTGGCCGACCCCGAACCGCTGCAGGTCCTCAAGATCGACAACCGCTCCGTCCGCGCCGCCCAGGTCGCCAAACTCCGACGGCTGCGCGCCGAACGCGACAACGATGCCGTGACCGCCGCTCTCGACGCGTTGACCGGTGCCGCCTCGGCGGCCGGCGGGGCGCCGGACCTGTCGGACAACCTCCTCGCCCTGGCCGTGGACGCCGCCCGGGCGCACGCCACCGTCGGGGAGATCTCCGACGCCCTGGAACGCGTCTACACCCGGCACACCGCGGTCATCCAGACCATCTCCGGGGTCTACCGCGCCGAAGCCCAGGCCTCCGGCGGCGAGAAAGCCGTCGAACGCACCCTCGCGGCCACCGACGCGTTCGCCGAGGCCGCCGGCCGGCGGCCCCGCATCCTCATCGCCAAGATGGGCCAGGACGGGCACGACCGCGGGCAGAAAGTGCTGATCTCGGCGTTCGCCGACCTCGGCTTCGACGTCGACGCCGGGCCGCTGTTCGCCACCCCCGAGGAAGTCGCCCTGCAGGCCATCGACAACGACGTCCACGTCGTCGGCGTCAACTCCCTCGCCGCCGGCCACCTCACGCTCGTCCCCGCCCTCAAGACCGCCCTCGCCGCCCAGGGCCGCCCCGACATCGGCATCGTCGTCGGCGGAGTCATCCCACCCGCCGACATCCCGGAGTTGATCGAGGGCGGAGCACTCGCGGTCTTCGGCCCCGGCACCGTCATCGCCGACGCCGCGCTCGAAGTCCTCCACCACCTCACCCCCGACCACTGACCACCGACCACCGACCGCGTACGGACGCCCGCCGTCGTGGGACCTCGTCGGCCATCCGTCCACCGAGCGCGCCGGCCGGGCGCGAGCGATGATCGAGTCCCGGGGGCGACACACGCCAGGAGGTCGCGGTGGTGCAGTTCGAGGGTGTCAACCACGTCGCGCTGACCGTGACGGATCTCGATGTCAGTGAGCGGTTCTACTGCGACGTGCTCGGCCTGACGATGGTGCTGGATCTCGGACACGGCCGCCTGTGTCTGGACCGACGCAGCGGATTCTCGGTGGCGCTGCTGCATCCACCGGACAGCTCCACCGACACCTTCAGCCCGCTACGGACCGGGTTGGACCATCTCGGCCTGACGGCGGGATCGCGCGCCGACCTGGAGGAGTGGGAGCGCCGGCTGCAGGACGCCGGGGTCCCGTACTCGCCCATCCAGGACATGCCCCTCGGCTCCCACCTCAACTTCACCGACCCGGACGGGATCGCCCTGGAGTTCCAGGCGCCCAACGACCTGTACGCCGCGATCCTCGTCGAGCTGTCGGCGACCCGGATCTCCGACGAGGAGATCCGCCGCCGCGCGGCCGAGCTGCTGGGCGGCTGAGGCACCGTCCGGCCCGGCGTCGTCGTCCCGGCACCCCGGAGGCACGCGGTGGCGACCCCGTCGGCTGGCCGTGCCGCGTCGTCCGGCGCATCATCGACTCCGACCGAACTCCTGTGGAGGGACCATGTTCCGCGACGCCCCGGCCTTCAGCGGCTTCTCGGTGGACGACACCGACACCGCCCGCACCTTCTACACCGAGGTCCTCGGCCTCGACGTGGCCGAGGAGCACGGCATGCTGACGCTGCACCTCGGCGGCGGCGGGACGGTGTTGGTCTACCCCAAGGGGGAGGCGCACCGGCCGGCCACCTTCACCGTGCTGAACTTCCCGGTCGCCGACGTCGAGGCCGCGGTCGACGCGCTGACCGCCAGGGGCGTGGAGATCCTGCGCTACCCCGGCATGGAACACGACGAGCGCGGCATCATGCGCGGCGGCGGGCCGCTGATCGCGTGGTTCAGCGACCCCGCCGGCAACGTGCTGTCGGTGCTGGAGTCCTGACGCTCAGGACGCGGTGCGCCAGTCGTCGGTGGTGATGTCGGAGCCGCCCTGCGGCCCCATCTGCAGCATCCCACCGTCGACGACGTAGGAGGCGCCGGTGACGTAGCTCGCCGCCGGCGACGCGAGGAAGGCGATGACCGCGGCCACCTCCTCCGGCGCACCCGGCCGTCCGAGCGGCACCCCCGGGCGCTTGTCGCCGCTCGGGTCCTCCTCCTCGTTGCCGGTGAGCGGGGTGGCGATCTCGCCCGGCGCGACCGTGTTGGCGGTGATGCCGTACCGACCGAGCTCCAGCGCCACGGTCTTCATCAGTCCGCCGGTGGCGTGCTTGGCCGCGTCGTAGGCCGCCGACCCGACCCGTGGCGCATGCTCGTGAACGCTGCTGACCACGATCAGCCGACCGCCGTTCCCGGCCTCGACCATCCGCGACGCGGCCCGTTGCACGCAGACGAAGACGGCGTCGAGGTTCAGCGCCATGTCCTGGCGCCAGGTGTCGTAGCCGTACTCCAGGAACGGCCCGTTGATGCCGCCGCCGGCGTTGTTGACGAACACGTCCAACCCGCCGAGCTGGTGGACGAGGTCGTCGATCACGTCGGCGCAGCCGGGCAGGTCGGTGGCGTCGAAGTGCGCGACGACGGCCTTGCGGCCCAGCGCCCGGACCTGGCGGGCGGTGTCCTCGGCGCCTTCGTCGTCGGAGTGCCAGGTGATCCCGACGTCCATCCCGGCCTTCGCCAGGGCGATGGCCGTGGCCTTTCCGATCCCCGAATCCGATGCGGTCACGATTGCGAACTGCGGTGTGAATGCCATGGTGCCGTTGTACCCACCGACCCCGGGGCGGTATGCGGGTCAGCCGAGGAGCGCGGCGACCACGGTCAGCGCCACCGGCGCCAGCAGGGTGGTCAGCAGGATGACCTCCCGTGCCTGGTCGACCCCGACGCGGTACCGCGAGGCGTGCGTGAAGATGTTCTGCGCCGCCGGCAGCGCCGCGATGACCACCACCGCGAGCAGGGTCGGCCCCTCCAGCCCGAACACCAGGGCCGCCAGCACCCACGCGAGCACCGGCTGCAGGACCGTCTTCAGGGCGACCGCCAGCCACACCATCGCACTGTCCTCGCCGCGCCCCGGCGTGCTCGCCCCGCGCAGCGAGATGCCGTACGCCAGCAGCATCGCCGGCACCGCCATCCCGGCGATCAGGTCCACCGCGTCGCCGAGTGGGTGCCAGAGCGTCAGGCCGGTCACCGACACGACGATCCCGGCCAACGCCGCCACCACGACCGGGTTGCGCAGCGGTGTCGCGACCCGCCGCCACGCCGGCACTCCCCCGGCCCCCTGCGCCAGGTCGATGACGGTCAGCGCCACCGGCGTGTACAGCACCATCTGGAACAGGATGACCGGGACCATCAGCGACGCGTCACCGAGGACGTAGGAGGCGATGGGGATCCCGAGATTGCCGGCGTTGACGTAGCTGGCCGACAGCGCACCGATCGTCGTCCGGCCCACCCCCCACCGGCGCAGCGCCCCCACCACGACGAACACGCCCGCACAGACCAGGGTGGCGAGCACCGTCACCAGCAGCGGCTGCGACAGCAGGACGGCGAGGTCCGACGCGGACGTCAACGCGAACAGCAGCGCCGGGGTGGCCACGTTGAAGGTCAGCAGTGACAGCACCTCGCGGCCGCTGGCACCGAGCACCGTCCAGCGGCCGAGCAGGTATCCGACGCCCACGACGACGGCGATGACCGCGAAGCCGCTGATCACGCCGCCCACCGCACCCCCAGCCCTCGGGGGTCCATTCTCGCCGGACCCGCCGTGCGGCCGGTGTTTCGTGACCGGCGTCTCCAGGGCCCGGCCGGAGTCCGGACCGCGCAGGGCCGTCGCGGCCCTCCTAGGCTGGGCGGGTGGCGACTGTGTTGTTCTCCCGCGGCGACGAGACGGCCGTGCTGGACCGGGTCCTCACCGACGCCGCCCGCGGCGAGGGTCGCGTGGTCGTCCTCGAGGGACCGGCGGGCATCGGCAAGACCGCCCTGCTGGAGTACCTGCGGGACGAGGCGGCCGACCGGGGTCTGCGGGCGCTGACCGCCCGCGCGTCCGAACTCGACCGGGCCTTCGCCTACGGCGTCGTGCACCAGCTCTTCGAGCCTGCCCTGGCCGCTGTCGGCCCCGACGACCGGCACCGCCTGTTCACCGGGGCCGCCGGCCGGGCCGCGGCGCTGTTCAGCGGCAGCGACACCACCGAGGAACAGGGTTACGCCGTGCAGCTGGGCCTGTACTGGCTGACGGTGAACCTGACGGAGCACCGGCCGGTGCTGTTGCTGGTGGACGACCTCCAGTGGGCCGACCTGCCGACGCTGCGGTTCCTGGAGTACCTCGGCCGGCGGCTCGACGGCCTGCCGCTGGCCCTCGTGGCCACGGTCCGCTCGGCCGAACCCGACACCCCCGTCGACCTGCTCGCCGAGATCACCCACGGACCGTCGGCGACGGTGCTGCGGCCGGCACCGCTGGACACGGCCGCGGTGGCCGACGTGCTCGCGCGGGCGCTGGGCGCGCCGCCCGAGCCGGGTTTCACCGCCGCCGCCCGACAGGCGACCGGCGGCAACCCGCTGCTGGTCACGCTGCTGGCGCGCGAGGCGTCGGCGCTGCACCTCACCGGTACCGACGCCGAGGGCGGTCGGCTCACCGCGCTCGGCGCCCCCGGGGTCGCGCCGACGGTGCTGCGGCGGTTGCGGCCGCTCGGCCCGGACGCCACCACCGTCGCCCGCGCCGCCGCCGTGGCCGGCGAACGCGGGACCCTCGACGACCTCGTCGCGCTGACCGGCCGCGACCGTGGGTCCGTGGTCCGCACGCTGGAGACGCTCGCGGCCGCCGCGGTGCTGCAACCCGGTTCGTGGACCTTCGTGCATCCGCTGGTCAAGGCGGCGGTGATCGGTTCCTGCCCGCCCGAGCTGCTGTCGGCGATGCACCGGGCGGCGGTCGACCGGCTGCGCGGGCGGGGCGCCCGCCCGGCCGAGATCGCCCTGCACTGGCTCGCCGTCGCGCCGGCCGGTGATCCGCAGGCCGTCGAGGATCTCGTCCGGTCCGCCGCCGCGGCCGCCGCCGAGGACGCCCACGAGGCCGCGATCGCGCACCTGCACCGCGCGCTGGCCGAACCGCCGTCCGCCGGGCGGCTTCCGGGCGTGCTGCTGGCCCTGGGCGAGCTCGAGGTCCGGTTGCAACTGCCGGCCGGCCCGGACCGGCTCCGGCGCGCGGTGACGCTGCTGCCGCCGGGCAACGACGCCGCCCGGGCCCGGGCCGCGCTGGGCAACCACCTGGTGCACACCGACCCGGTTGCGGCACTGGACGAGGTCCGCCGCGGCCTGGAGGAGGCGACCGACCCGGCACTGAAGCTGCGCCTCGAGGCCTTCACGCTGGAGGCGTTGATCCTGCCGGAGGCGTTCCCGGAGGCGCGGGCGGCGGCCTTCGCGGCGGCGCGGGCCGACCCCTCCCCGTCCTCGATCATGCTGGCGCACCTCGCGGTGAAGGAGGCCTGCTCCGGACGACCCGCGCCACGGGTGCAGGCGATGGCCGAACGCGCGCTGGCCGACGGATCCCTGATGGCGGCCGTCGGGCCGGCCAGCACAACCTGGAACCTGCTGACCCACGCCATGCGGTTCACCGAGTCGGCGCAGCGCTGCCGCGAGGTGCTCGAGCAGGGTGAGGAGCTGGTCGCCGAACACGGGTTGCGGGAGGCCCGGTTCTTCGTCGACCAGTCGTGGGGGTACTGGCACCGCGACTTCGGGTCGGTGGCCACCGGCGCCGCCCGGTCGCTGCTGTGCCTGGAGAACCTGCGGGAGCTCGGCTTCGACCTGACGGTGCCCGTCGCGGCCGCGGTCGCCGTCGAGAACCTCGTGCACCGCGACCGTCTCGAGGAGGCGGCGGCGGTGATGGACCTGCCGTTGGGGCCGGCCGAGCACACCTTCATGGAACCGTTCGCGCTGACCGCCCGCGGCTACCTGCGGCTGTTGCAGGGTCGCCTCGACGAAGCCGAGGCCGACCTCCGCCGGGTGGTGGCCTTCGACGCGCACCGCGGCTGGGTCATCCCGAACGCGACCCGCGGCCGGCTCCGACTGGCCGAGGTGCTGGTCGCGCGGGGCCGCCGCGACGAGGCGCGGGAGCTGACCGAGCACGACATCGCCGTGGCGCGCGCGGCGCAGCTTCCCGGCTCGGTCGGGATGGCGTTGCGCGTCAAGGCCCTGACCTGCGCCACCGAGGAGGCGATCACCGTGCTCACCGAGGCCGTCGCCGTGCTCGAGGACACGCCGTACCGCCTCGAGACCGGCTGGGCCCAGCACGACCTCGGGGCGCGGCTGGTCCGCGCGGGCGACCGTGCCGCCGCCCGGGAACCGCTGCGCCGCGCGCTGGACGCCGCCGCCCGCACCGAGTCGCTGCGGTTGGGCCGCCACGCCCGCCGCGAACTGGAGGCCGCCGGCGCCCGACCGCGCCGGGACCACGTCACCGGCACCCAGGCGCTGACCGCGGCGGAGCGCCGGGTCGCCGACCTCGCGGTCGAGGGTCTGACCAACCGGCAGATCGCCGAGTCGCTGTGGGTCACCCTGAAGACCGTCGAGATCCACCTGTCCCGCACCTACGCCAAACTCGGCGTCACCTCCCGCAGGGATCTGCCCGCCGCCATGGGCGCCGTCGTCGGCTGACGTCAGGCCTGCCTCACCTGAATCGGGCGGCCGTCCCGCGCAGACGCCCCGCCGACCGTGCAGGTATGCCTTGCCTCAGTAAGCCGAGCCTTCCCTGACACCACCCCTGAGCTGGGAAAACACCGGAGCGAAGGGCTGTTCTCGGCGCCGCGCGGGTACTACGGTCGGCAGTGGCGGGGGGTCGCGGACGACCCCGGCCCGCCACCCCGACACCGCCCCAGCCCCCGAGGAGACACCATGACCGCCAGCCTGGAGATGCGCCCGATCGACGAGTGTTCGGTCACCGGCTGCTCGTACAACGACCACTCGTCGTGCCACGCGCACGCGATCACCATCAGCGGCAGCGCGTCCGACGCCGCCTGCGCGACGTTCATCCCGCTGGGCAGCAAGGGCGGCCTGTCGTCCGTGCACGGCTCCATCGGCGCCTGCCAGCGAGCCGAGTGCACCCACAACGCCTCGCTGGAGTGCACCGCGTCGTCGGTGCGGATCGGCGCCGGCGCGAGCACCGCGGACTGCCTCACCTACCAGCCCAGCTGACCGGCCGGCCCCACCGTCACCCCGGGACGGCTCCTCCCGCCGTGCGGAGCCGTCCCGGGGCGTTGTCCTCTCCGGACCGGGACGCCGTCCCCGGGGCCGGTCAGCCGCCGATGGCGTCGAGTTCCGCGACGACCTCGGGGCTGAGCCGGAGCCCCGCACCGGCCACGTTCTCGCGGAGATGGTCGACCGACGACGTCCCCGGGATGAGCAGGATGTTGGGTGAGCGCTGCAGCAGCCAGGCCAGCGCCACGGCCATCGGGCGGGCATCGAGCCGGGCGGCGATCCCGTCCAGCGTCTCCGACTGCAGCGGCGAGAAACCGCCCAGCGGGAAGTACGGCACATAGGCGATGCCCTGCTCGGCGAGGCTGTCGATCAGCTCGTCGTCGCGGCGATGGGCGATGTTGTACATGTTCTGCACGCACGCCACCGGCGCGATGGTCTGCGCCTCGGTGACCTGCTCGAGCGTCACCGTACTGAGCCCGAGATGCCGGATCAGGCCCTGCTGCTGCAGCTCGGCCAGCGCCTCGAACGGGCGGGCGACCGAACCGGGCTCCGGGGTGTCCAGGCCACCCAGTCGCAGGTTGACGACGTCCATGGCCTCGAGGCCGAGCCGCTCCAGGTTCTCGTGGACCTGCTGGACCAGCTCGGCCGGCTCACGCGCGGGCGGCCAGCCGCCGTTCTCGTCGCGCCGGGCGCCGACCTTGGTGACCAGGTGCAGGTCCTCCGGATACGGCGAGAGCGCCTCGCGGATGATCTCGTTGGTGACGTACGGGCCGTAGTAGTCCGAGGTGTCGATGTGGTTGATGCCGAGTTCGACGGCCGTGCGCAACACCGCGATCGCGGCGTCGCGGTCCTGCGGCGGGCCGAAGACGTGGGGGCCGGCGAGCTGCATCGCGCCGTACCCGACGCGGGTGACCTCGAGGTCGCCGATCCGGTACGTGCCGCCGGGGAGGGTCTGGGACATGGGAGTGCCTTCCTGCTCGTCGCCACGCGGGGCGAGCGCGCTCCATTGTGCGGCCGGGCGTCGGCCCGGTGGGCGAGCGGACGCCGGTCGGTCCCTCCCGGCGGTCCGCTCCTCCGGTGAGGACCTCGCGGTCGGCGTGACGTGCGGACAGGACGGGCCGGGTCAGCGGGCACCGTCGGGGGCGTCCCCGGTCCACCGGCCAGGGCCGCGGTCGGTGTCGCCGGGTGGATCGTCGAACGAGAGGTCACTGACGAAGGTGAACAGCCGCGGGTTGTAGACGTGCTGGGTGTGTTCGACGGCCACGCCCTCGCGGTCGTAGGCGATGCGGCTGGAGGTGAGGACGGTGCACGGCTCACGTTCCTGCAGGAGTCCGCACTCCTCGCGGGTCGCGAGCCGGGCGTGGATGCGTTGGGTGGCCAGTCGGAGGTGCACGCCCTGCTGTCGGAGCAGCTGGTGCAGGCCGCCGCCGGTCAGCGATGCGGCGGCGGTCGCACCGATCTCGTGGGTGAGGTAGTTCTCCAGGACCGCGAGCGGTCGACCGTCGACCAGCCGGAGCCGGCGCAGGTGTGTGAGGGGCCGACCGGGGGCGACGCCCAGGCGGGTCGCCACGAAACGGGTCGCAGCGACGGTGGTGTGGCGCAGGACGACGGTGGTCGGTGTCAGCCCGGCGTCGGTGAGATCGTCGAAGAGGCTGCCCAGGTGCAGGGTCTGGGCGAAGTGCGGCGGCACGATCGTCTACGAATAGGGCCAGCGTCGGACGGGTCCGAGGCCGCAGGCGGTGAGGTAGCCGGCGGCGCGGGCCTGGATGGCGAGCGGGACGTCGGGTTCCACCGGGTACAGGTCCTGTTCGAGGATGGTGAACACCTCCCGGTCGAGGGCGGCGAGGGCGTCCAGCAGCGGCGGGACGGCGGGTTCGCCGTAGGGCGGTTCGACCATCACGCCGAGCGGG
>NZ_QCXS01000005.1 GCF_003260015.1 Nakamurella deserti
TTCGGTACACTGTTGAGTTCTCAAACAACAAACCCACACACAAACACTCAGTCCCAGCGACTTCGTCCTTGCGGAGGCAACTCGAACTACATTACAGACCCCCCACCCACCCGTCAAACCAACACCCCAACTTTTTTCGGCGATCGCCCCGGCCGGGGCTCCACGAGGCCACCAGGGGCCCTGTCGGTGCAGCTCAGAGGTGGTGCCGCCGCCCGCGGATCCGTGGGACGACCGGGTGGCCGACGTGGCCCCGCGTCGGGCGCGCGGGCGGTCAGCGGCGTGCGGACATGTCCGAGATCACGTCGAGCAGTGCGTCGACGGCGGCCAGGCCGCCGAGCCCGGATACGCCACCGCCGCGCCGGGTCCCGGCGCCGGCCAGCAGGATGCGCCTGCTGCCGGGGACCGCGACGCCGTGACGCTCGGCCGGGCCGGCGAGTTCCACGTCGTCGTCCTGCCACGGCCAGGTCAGATCACCGTGGAAGATGTGTCCTCCCGGCATTCCGAGTGACTGCTCGAGGTCGGCCGGTGTGGCGACGTCGACGCACGGTCGACCCTGGTCGTCCAACGCGAGGCAGTCCTCCAGCGGTTCGGCCAGATGCCGCTGCAGCGATGCGACGGCGGCGCTGACCGCCGCTTCGCGCCGACCGTCATCGCCGCGGAACATCCCGACCGGGGTGTGCAACCCGAACAGCGTCAAGGTGGCGCCGTCGGTGCCGCCGAGGATGGACGGATCGGTCAACGAATGGCAGTACACCTCGCCCGGCAGCATCTCAGGCAGCGTTCCCGCCACACTCGCCGTATAGGCGTCCTCCAGCTGTCCGAAGCCCTCTTCCAGGTGCGTCGTCCCTGCGAACGCCACCCGCGGGTCCATCCCCGACGCCAACCGGGGCAGTCTGGACAGCAGCAGGTTGATCTTCAGCTGGGCGCCCACCGGACCGGGGACGGATCGACCCCGCCATCCGTCGACGACCGCGGGGGCGACCGCTGCCAGCACATGGCGACCATGGTGATCACCGGGTACCGCCCCCTCGGCGGTCACGGTCACACCGTCGGCTGTCTCATCGACACCCACGACGGGCGCGTCGAGTACCAACCGGACCCCGAGTCGCTGCGCCCGGTCGAGCAGCGCATCGGTGACCGCACCCATTCCACCCACGGGGACCGACCACTCACCGGTGCCGCGGCCGATCACGTGGTACAGGAAGCACCGGTTGGCGAGGAGCGACTCGTCGAACAAGGAGGTGTGCGTACCGATCAGCCCATCGGTGGCCACGACTCCGCGCACGGTGTCGTCGCGGAACCGACGGGTGATCGCCTCACCCAACGGTCGCTCGACCAGGTCGTCCCACAAGGCGGCGCCGGCGGCCGACACCACGTGATCGCGCACCTGGCGGCGGCGGCGAAGTGGTCCCGTCAGCACCGGCGCCACGATTTCCGCCATCCGGGCCACCGCGTCGTAGAACTCCCGCCAGGCGGCATGGTCCTCACCGGTGCCGGTGACCCGACGGAACGACTCCTCCGTCGCCGCGCCCGGTGCCGCCTCCACCAGCAGTCCGTCAGCGCGACCCCCGCGGATCACGGGGGTGAAGGACGACACGGCCCGCGACGCGAGCGGCAGGGAGATACCGAGCCGGGCGACCAACTCGTCGGGGAACAACGAGACCAGGTAGGAGTACCGGCTGACGCGGGCGGAGTGACCCGGGAAGACAGCGGCGCCGGTAGTGGCGCCGCCGGCCGCGCGGTTGCGTTCCAGCACGGTCACCGACAGACCCGCCTGAGCGGCGAGGATCGCGGCGACCAACCCGTTGTGCCCCGCCCCCACGACGACGACATCCGACGTCGTCGTCGATCCCGCGTGGTCGCTCATCCGCACTCCGACGGCCATGGGTGCCGGGCGCGCACCATCCTGTCCGAGACTGTACGAGGCCGCGCCGGCGCTCGTCCGTCCGGATGCGGACATCTCCGCGCCTGCACGACCTGCGACGCTGCACCAACGGTCTCGTGAACCTGCACCGCTGGGCCGTCACGCGTTCGTGTCGGGGCCGGAGTCGATCGACGACGCTCACGCAGCGGTGGGTGCCGGCGGTGGCGTCCGCGGGCGACGCACGCCGTCCCGGGCATCCGCAACTCCGAGGCGTGAGGCTCGCCGGCCTGTTCACCTCGCGGCCGGCACCGCCGTCACATCAGGTCGTCGAGCCTCGGTCCTGCGAGGTCGACCGCCACCACCGGAGGGAAGGCGCCACCGGCGCGCTGTCGCTCCCGTGGTACCGCTTCGCCGTCCCGACGTCTCCCGCCGTCCACGGGTCCTTCACGCCTGGCCGGCGGCCGGCGCCGATGGGGTGGACTGTTCCTCCTCCTCGAGCGTGGCTTCGACGTGGTCCTGGCTCTCGCCGGGTGTGGCCCGGCCCGCGAGGTACTTGACCGCAGCGTTGACCGTGGCGGCCAACGGCACCGCGAGGAGTGCCCCGATGATGCCGCCGACGACGACGCCGGCGGCGATGGACAGCGCCACGGCGAGGGGATGCAGGCTGACCGCGCGACCCAGCAGCACCGGCTGCAGGACATGACCCTCCAGCTGCTGCACCGCGATGACCACCGCGAGCAGGATCAGCGCCTTGACGAATCCGACCGTGACCAGCGCGACCAGGATCGCCACACCGCCACTGAGCAGTGCGCCGATGATGGGGATGAACGAGGCGAGGAAGACCAACGCGGTCAGCGGGATCGCGAGCGGAACCCCCAGTACGAGGAGCCCGATGCCGATACCGATGGCGTCGACGAATGCCACCAGGACGGTCGCCCGGACGTACCCGCCCAGCGTGGACCACGCGTGGGACGCAGCTCCGTCGATGCGGTGGCGCGCGCGGGCGGGCGCGAGGCGCAACAACCAGGCCCAGATCCGCTCCCCGTCACGGAGGAAGAAGAACAGCGTGAACAACACGAGGACCAGTCCGGTGACGATGTGACCGACCGACGTCGCGGTGTTGAGAGCGCCCGACGTCAACGCGTCCTGGTTGTCGACCACGGCCTGCCGGACCGAGGTCAGACCACTGTCGATCTGGTCCTGGGACAGTTTGAGGGGGCCGTTGACGAGCCAGTCCTGCACTTTGTCGATGCCGTCGGTGGCCTTGGACGCGAGGTCGGGAGCGCCGGACACGAACTGTCGCACCACCACGAAGACCAGCCCGATCACCAGGAGGAGGCCGGCCAGGAAGACGACAGTGGACGCGAGATGCGGCCTCCACCCTTTGAGGATCAGCCACCGGCGGACCGGGTTGAGCAGTGAATTCAGCAACAGCGCTATCGCGATCGGAATGGTGATCTCGGACAGGAACGCGATGCCGCACAGCAGGGCGCCGGCGGCGATGACCACGACGATGAACCGCCATGACCAGGACGCCGCGATCCGCATCCCGGGCGTCACCGTGCTCGTCACGTCCTGAGGCGGTCTCCGAGCAGGCGCCGTCGGTGACGTGACCGGGTGCGGCTGCGAGGCCTGCCGGGACGGTCGGGCTTCTGATGGCATGGGAGATCTCCTGAGTGAGCGGCGAGCACCATCGCAGAGGACGGTCGCCGAGGGTCGTGCGCGGGCGGAAGGGTGCGGTGCGCGATCGGAACGGATGGCGGGCTCACATCGACGCGTGGCCGACGTTGTTCGCGGCATCCGCGTCCCTGGTACCCGATACCCACCGCGTCGCTCGCCGAGGCGGGTTTCGTCACGGTGACGGTGACGGTGACGGTGAAGGTGACGGTGTCGGGTGTCGGCGGATCGGGCGGGTGGTGGTCGGCTGCGGGCGTCCACGTCCGCTCGGGCCGCGCCGGCCGCTCATGCCGCCCACGGTGACGCCGTCCCACGATGGCAGCAGCGCGAAGCGGACCGTCGCAGTCGTCGGGGTCGCGTCGACGTCGACGCTGGCTGGAACGATGACGCCGTGGGCCAGGTCGACGCGAATCACCCGGACTTCAGCGGTCTCACGGACGAGACCGGCGAGACCGGCGAGGTGATCATCGGGGCGTCACCGACAATCCGACGCCGTGATCGCCGTCCGCGGCCGCATCGGGCGACAGATGATCGTCGGCCGGTCCATGCCGCTGTCCACCCTGCACTCCACCCCGCCGGCCCCGCCCGTCCGAGGCCTGACACCCATCGCAGCGCTCCACGTCGCGACCCGCTGGGGCCCGGCCCCGCGTTCACCCGCGTCGTGGACGCCGACGTCGCCTTCGACATCGGCCTGCACGGCGGGGTGCGGCGACATGCACGGCGCCACACGCAGCGACGAGCAGAGCCGACCGCGTAGAGGTCCCCGACGCCGGGATCGGACCAGGCTCTCGGGAACAGCTAGCGTGAACCAGGTGGCCGACGACGTACTCGAATTCTGGCCGGACGACAAGCAGGGCCCACTGTGGTCGGGAGGACGACCGGCCGATCTGTACGCGCTGGGACTTCCTGCGCGCCTCGTGCACCGTCTGGAGTCATGGAACGCGGAGTACCGCGAAGACCGGCTACCCATCGACGGACGCGGAGACCCGGACTACGTCGCGACCGGCACGGCTCTCCTCCGAGACGTCACCGAGGCCCTCGGTGACAGGTACCGGATCATCGTGAACGAGCCCTGGTGGAACGCGACCCCTGCTCCGTGAGTGGTGGCGACGCGACGAGTGTCCGCAGACGACCGGTCCGCGCGCCTATAGATGGCGGCGCAGCTGCTTTCTTCTCGAGTGTCGGGTGCAGTCACGTCTCGAGTGTCGGGTGCAGTGACGTGATGGGCGTGCAGCACTCGTTTCTCACCGTACGGTCAGTGCCTCTACGACAGGTGCACACACCCCGGCGCCGGCGGCTCCGACGACGATGTAGGAGAAGCCGCCTTCCTCACGCCGACGCCACAGCTCCTCGGCGGCGGCCGACGGATCGGCCGGTAGCACGAGCAGCGAATCCGCCGCCCGTAGCGCGGCGGGGTCGGTGTCCGGAGGTGCCATGAACGCGGACACCGCGTCGCCCACCACCGGTATGTGCAGGGCGAGTTCGACCGTGCCGGAGGCCTGGAACGGCACCACTTTGCGCATCAGGTCGGCCCGGGTGTCACCGGGGACAGCCGCCAGCGTGACGGTATCGGCGAGTTCGGCGGCCAGTGCGCACGCCTTCGGACCGCTCACGGCCATCACCACGGGGGTGTGCAGCTGCGGGCCGTCCAGTTCGCGGAGTGACGTGACGGCGTCCCGGACTCGGGACAGTCGCTGGGCGGGCGCAACGACCGGGAGCCCCAGAGCGCGGAGTTGGTCTTCCAGGCCGGGCCGGCCGGTTCCGATGCCCATCTCGAAGCGACCCTCGGTCAGGACCGACAGTGAGTGTGCCTCCCACGCCAGGCTCCTGGGTGTGCGGAGCGGTGATGCGTACACCCAGGTGCCGACCCGGATGTCGGCGAGGGCAGCGGCTATCGCGAGCGTGGGTGCCGGCGCCGGTTGCCACTGCTGGACGTCGGGCATCAGCACCGTCAAGTAGCCGGTGGCCGCGATGCGGCGCACCTGGTCCTTCCACATCCGGACGTCGCCCAGGATCGAGACGACCACTCCGAACCGGAACGGCTTGGTCGTGACGGCCACGTCCCGGTCACCTCCGATGTCCCCGGGGTCACGTACCGGACGGCACTCACGACAAACCCGCTCTCGGGGATTACCTCGGTCGAGCCCAGGAAATCGGACAGTCCGCCGGTGCGATCGGTGGACAAGGACGTGCTCGACCGGGCGAACCAGATTCGATGAGCACCGTCGTCAGCCACGCACCCGCATTCCGAAATCAGGCGAGGACGCCGGCGCCCTGACGCGAACATGGCGGGACCAACACCCCGGGTCCCGACCGGCGGGGCCCGGGGGAACGCTGGTGGTTGCCGGTGGGGGTCGGGGTTTGTGGGTGGTTCGCCGGGGTTGGGCGCGGTCGCCCCTGCTGGTTGCTGACCACCCGCTGCCGGTATCGGGCGGCGCGCGGATGACTTCTCGGTCGGGGATGCGGTGCGCCGGCGCCGGCGCCGGCGCGTGCACCGATCATGACTGCGGTGGCCGCGGGTGTCGGGGCAGGTGATTGTGGTGTCGGGGGGGGTGACCCGTGGTGTCCCGAGAAGCACGGTGGCGTCCCGTGAAGCACGATGCGGCCTCGAGCAGAACAACGTGCCGGTGGAATGCAGAAAAGGGGCCCCCGTGGTGGGGGCCCCTTTGTCTGGGATGTGTGTTCGGCAGTGTCCTACTCTCCCACACCCTGGCGGGTGCAGTACCATCGGCGCTGTAGGGCTTAGCTTCCGGGTTCGGGATGGGACCGGGCGTTTCCCCTACGCTATGG
>NZ_QCXS01000006.1 GCF_003260015.1 Nakamurella deserti
CCGGGGGGTTTGTTGTTTCAGGTATCGCACAGTGGACGCGTAGCATTTTTGTGGTAAGTCCTCGGCCTATTAGTACCAGTCAGCTCATAACACCTTACGGTGCTTCCACTTCTGGCCTATCAACCCGGTGGTCTAGCCGGGGGCCTTACCCCCTCGAGGGGGTGGGAGTTCTCATCTTGGAACAGGCTTCCCGCTTAGATGCTTTCAGCGGTTATCCCTTCCGAACGTAGCCAACCAGCCGTGCTCCTGGTGGAACAACTGGCACACCAGAGGTTCGTCCGTCCCGGTCCTCTCGTACTAGGGACAGCCTTCCTCAAAACTCCTGCGCGCGCGGCGGATAGGGACCGAACTGTCTCACGACGTTCTAAACCCAGCTCGCGTGCCGCTTTAATGGGCGAACAGCCCAACCCTTGGGACCTACTCCAGCCCCAGGATGCGACGAGCCGACATCGAGGTGCCAAACCATGCCGTCGATATGGACTCTTGGGCAAGATCAGCCTGTTATCCCCGGGGTACCTTTTATCCGTTGAGCGACACCCCTTCCACAAGGTGGTGCCGGATCACTAGTCCCGACTTTCGTCCCTGCTCGAGATGTCCCTCTCGCAGTCAAGCTCCCTTGTGCACTTACACTCGAAACCTGATTACCAACCAGGCTGAGGGAACCTTTGGGCGCCTCCGTTACTCTTTAGGAGGCAACCGCCCCAGTTAAACTACCCACCAGGCACTGTCCCTGATCCAGATCATGGACCTAAGTTAGATGTTCAGTACAATCAGAGTGGTATTTCAACGTTGACTCCACAGCCACTGGCGTGACCACTTCACAGTCTCCCACCTATCCTACACAAATTGAACCAAACACCAATACCAAGCTGTAGTAAAGGTCCCGGGGTCTTTCCGTCCTGCCGCGCGTAACGAGCATCTTTACTCGTAGTGCAATTTCGCCGAGCCTATGGTTGAGACAGTAGAGAAGTCGTTACGCCATTCGTGCAGGTCGGAACTTACCCGACAAGGAATTTCGCTACCTTAGGATGGTTATAGTTACCACCGCCGTTTACTGGGGCTTAAATTCTGAGCTTCACCCTTACGGATTGACCCGTCCTCTTAACCTTCCAGCACCGGGCAGGCGTCAGTCCATATACATCGTCTTGCGACTTGGCATGGACCTGTGTTTTTAGTAAACAGTCGCTTCTCCCTGGTCTCTGCGGCCGAAACGTGCTTATCCCGCAAGGGGAATTCACACACCCCGGCCCCCCTTCTCCCGAAGTTACGGGGGTATTTTGCCGAGTTCCTTAACCATAGTTCGCTCGATCACCTTGGTATTCTCTACCTGACCACCTGTGTCGGTTTGGGGTACGGGCCGCTCGAAGCTCGCTAGAGGCTTTTCTCGACAGCATAGGATCACTCTCTTCGCCTCAATCGGCTATGCGTCAGGTCTCAGATCAACACGGAACCGGATTTGCCTGGCCCCGCTACCTACACCCTTACACCCGTGTTACCACTGACGGGCGGAGCTACCTTCCTGTGTCACCCCATCGCTTAACTACTAGAAAATCGGGTCACGCGCTCGCCACACCTTCCCCGAAGGGCCGGCTAGGTCCGGGCGTTTAGCATCAAATCGTTCGCCATGGGCGCTTCTTCGCGGGTACCGGAATATCAACCGGTTGTCCATCGACTACGCCTGTCGGCCTCGCCTTAGGTCCCGACTTACCCTGGGCGGATGAACCTGGCCCAGGAACCCTTGGTCATTCGGTGGGGGAGGTTCTCACTCCCCATTCGCTACTCATGCCTGCATTCTCACTCGCGTGGCCTCCACGGCTGGATCACTCCGCCGCTTCACTGCCCACACGACGCTCCCCTACCCATCCACACGACTGCACCCCACAAGGGGGCGGATCACATGTGTGAATGCCGCGGTTTCGGTGGTGTGCTTGAGCCCCGCTACATTGTCGGCGCGGAATCACTTGACCAGTGAGCTATTACGCACTCTTTAAAGGGTGGCTGCTTCTAAGCCAACCTCCTGGTTGTCTCTGCGACTCCACATCCTTTCCCACTTAGCACACGCTTAGGGACCTTAACCGGCGATCTGGGCTGTTTCCCTCTCGACTATGAAGCTTAGCCCCCACAGTCTCACTGCCGCGCTCTCACTTACCGGCATTCGGAGTTTGGTTGATTTCGGTAAGCTTGTGGGCCCCCTAGACCATCCAGTGCTCTACCTCCGGTAAGAAACACGCGACGCTGCACCTAAATGCATTTCGGGGAGAACCAGCTATCACGAAGTTTGATTGGCCTTTCACCCCTACCCACAGCTCATCCCCTCAGTTTTCAACCTAAGTGGGTTCGGACCTCCACGACGTCTTACCGTCGCTTCATCCTGGCCATGGGTAGATCACTTCGCTTCGGGTCTAGAGCATGCGACTCAAACGCCCTGTTCGGACTCGCTTTCGCTACGGCTGCCCCACACGGGTTAACCTTGCCACATACCACTAACTCGCAGGCTCATTCTTCAAAAGGCACGCCGTCACAGCCCATAAGGACCGCTCCGACGGATTGTAAGCACATGGTTTCAGGTACTATTTCACTCCCCTCCCGGGGTACTTTTCATCTTTCCCTCACGGTACTAGTCCGCTATCGGTCATCAGGTAGTATTTAGGCTTAACGGGTGGTCCCGCCAGATTCACAGCGAATTTCACGGGCTCGCTGCTACTTGGGAGAGCGCACACAGAGACCGCACGTTTTCGTCTACGGGGATATCACCCTCTACGTCTGGGTTTTCCAAACCCATTCGACTAACGCACGATTTTTTGACTCTGCAACCAGCCGGCAGACCAGTAACGCACACTTCCCACGACCCCCACCGTGCAACCCCTGCCGGGTATCACACACGATAGGTTTAGCCTCATCCGCTTTCGCTCGCCACTACTCACGGAATCACGGTTGTTTTCTCTTCCTGTGGGTACTGAGATGTTTCACTTCCCCACGTTCCCCCCACACGCCCTATATATTCAGGCGCGGGTGACAGGACATGACTCCTGCCAGGTTTCCCCATTCGGAAATCCTCGGATCACAGCTCGGTTGACAGCTCCCCGAGGCTTATCGCAGCCTCCTACGTCCTTCATCGGCTCCTGATGCCTAGACATCCACCATGTGCCCTTAAAAACTTGACCACAAAGATGCTCGCGTCCACTGTGCAATTCTCAAACAACAAACCCAGACCACACACACCCGCCGGCACCAACACCCGATACATTGATCAGGCCGGTATACCGACATGCGCGGCCAGGCCGAAACACACCAACCCCCACACCCCCGACACCACCACCCCACACGGGGCGGCGACACAGAGATACGGAGCTTGTTGTTTCAGGACCCAACAGTGTACCAACGAACCCCCTCACACCCACCACACACGTTCCCACCCAATCCACGCCACCAACCCCCAAAAGGAGCCGGCAACCCGGAGGAGCTGTACTAACACGCGGCAAGCGATCCAGGATCCGAAAAGTCAGCGTCCACCAATGAGCACCACCCACGACACACAAGGCCGTGAAAATGACGTCTGAACCGGACAACCCGCCCCCGACCAGAATGTCGGGAGAACCTGCGCCGGCCAGTTGCTCCTTAGAAAGGAGGTGATCCAGCCGCACCTTCCGGTACGGCTACCTTGTTACGACTTCGTCCCAATCGCCGATCCCACCTTCGACAGCTCCCTCCCTTACGGGTTGGGCCACCGGCTTCGGGTGTTACCGACTTTCGTGACGTGACGGGCGGTGTGTACAAGGCCCGGGAACGTATTCACCGCAGCGTTGCTGATCTGCGATTACTAGCGACTCCGACTTCATGGGGTCGAGTTGCAGACCCCAATCCGAACTGAGACCGGCTTTTTGGGATTCGCTCCACCTCGCGGTATCGCAGCCCTTTGTACCGGCCATTGTAGCATGCTTGAAGCCCAAGACATAAGGGGCATGATGATTTGACCTCATCCCCACCTTCCTCCGAGTTGACCCCGGCAGTCTCTTATGAGTCCCCACCATGACGTGCTGGCAACATAAGACGAGGGTTGCGCTCGTTGCGGGACTTAACCCAACATCTCACGACACGAGCTGACGACAACCATGCACCACCTGTACACCGACCTTGCGGGGCAACCATTTCTGGAAGTTTCCGGTGTATGTCAAGCCTTGGTAAGGTTCTTCGCGTTGCATCGAATTAATCAGCATGCTCCGCCGCTTGTGCGGGCCCCCGTCAATTCCTTTGAGTTTTAGCCTTGCGGCCGTACTCCCCAGGCGGGGCGCTTAATGCGTTAGCTGCGGCACAGAGAACGTGGAAGTCCCCCACACCTAGCGCCCACCGTTTACGGCGTGGACTACCAGGGTATCTAATCCTGTTCGCTCCCCACGCTTTCGCTCCTCAGCGTCAGTATCGGCCCAGAGACCCGCCTTCGCCACCGGTGTTCCTCCTGATATCTGCGCATTTCACCGCTACACCAGGAATTCCAGTCTCCCCTACCGAACTCTAGTCCGCCCGTATCGAATGCAGACCCGGAGTTGAGCCCCGGGATTTCACATTCGACGCGACGAACCGCCTACGAGCTCTTTACGCCCAATAATTCCGGACAACGCTCGCACCCTACGTATTACCGCGGCTGCTGGCACGTAGTTGGCCGGTGCTTCTTCTGCAGGTACCGTCTTCTATTCGTCCCTACTGAAAGAGGTTTACAATCCGAAGACCTTCATCCCTCACGCGGCGTCGCTGCGTCAGGCTTCCGCCCATTGCGCAATATTCCCCACTGCTGCCTCCCGTAGGAGTCTGGACCGTGTCTCAGTTCCAGTGTGGCCGATCGCCCTCTCAGGCCGGCTACCCGTCGTCGCCTTGGTAGGCCATCACCCCACCAACAAGCTGATAGGCCGCGGGCCCATCCCCAGCCGAAAAAACTTTCAACAAACCCCCATGCGAGGACAAGTCAATATTCGGTATTAGCACCCGTTTCCGGGAGTTATCCCAAAGCTGAGGGCAGGTTGCCCACGTGTTACTCACCCGTTCGCCACTCGAGTACCCGCAAGCGGGCCTTTCCGTTCGACTTGCATGTGTTAAGCACGCCGCCAGCGTTCGTCCTGAGCCAGGATCAAACTCTCCAATGAAAACATCAGAAAACTGATCTCCAACACACAACAAAACCTGACAAAAAATCAGATCAAAAGTGCATCAAAGGAACCCAACACCCACCAACCACAACCCC